>CALARM010001046.1 GCA_937888925.1 uncultured Synergistia bacterium
GCCAGGCAGAAGCTTTTTACGGGTACCCTTTTACCTGTTACGGTACTTAGGACTGGCAGCGATAATTATCCCACTGGTTTGACAATTATAACCGACAGATCTCTGCGTTGTGCTCTTACGCAAAAAAAAATATCGCCTTCGTCTATTTCTGTTATAACTGGCATCATGCCGGACTTATATTAAAATACGTTTTGCAGTTTCTTGTAATATGATCCTGAGTTTGACAGTTGTAGTCATATAAAGCCAGTTTTGGGCCGGTCCATTACGAACCGGCCTTTTTGATTTCGTGCAAATTTACTGGAAAATATTATATGTATTGGTATAAACGAACTGCATTAACCAGTTTATATTTACATTTACTCTATCCTCCGCATGTGTACCCGCGGGAACTTTGCCATGGGTAACACCTACATCTACAGTAATATAATAGCCATGAGGTTCATTGGGTAAGGATAGAACGATGGGCTTTGTATAAGCTTTGCTATAATTTACACTGCAATCGTTACTGGAATAGTTGGATATTTTGCTTTTAACATCCATGGTATCAGAGTTCTTAAGATAAATATTATAATAAACATTGTTATTACTGTTTATAAGCTGGCTGGTTATACTCCCGCTGTTATTGGGGAATATACTGGCAGAAATGTTAGAAAGGTCATCGGGAGCCGGATCAGGGATAAATGGAAATCGGATTGTATACATTAATCCAAGCGTTTCGTTCTTCTGTAGTATAGTAAATAAAGATATAAACATATTATTTAAACATGATGTCGAATTACCGCCATTCAGTCCATAATTATAATAACATCCAACTCCTGCATAATCTCCTATATTATCAAATCCATCTGTATAAGGATTATCCACCTTATCAGTATCTCCGTCACCGTAAATAAGATTCTGATGATCAGGGGCATACCATGATGAATCAATACCGCTCAGATTGAATTTATGATATCCCCAGTTCCATCTTCCTGAAAAACAACCGAATTTTACCGTATTG
The DNA here is from genome assembly GCA_937888925.1 of uncultured Synergistia bacterium. The sequence goes on from CALARM010001046.1 coordinate 1,001, forward strand.
GTTTCCGTCGGTGTGGTAGTGGCAGTTAAAGGATCGGGATAATTCGGATCGTAGTATTTAATAGTTACTGCGCCTAAAGTAGTAGTACTGTGATGCCATGGTATGTCCTCATCGCCATTGTCAGCAATAGAAACCTGGTAGGTGCCTGCCGGAAGATTTGGATCAAAATAACTTCCTGAATTACTCGTATCTTCAAGAGTTTTGAATTCATAGAAAGACCAGTTATTATCAGGAGCACAGTGGTATATACCTGATGCAACAGTAGTTTTCTGTAAGTACCACTTTGTATAAGGATATCTTCCGGCTATATTTGTAGCCTTTACAGTAGTAGTAAAGGTAGTGGGGCCTGAAAATTTGAGGGTCAGTTCGGTAACAGGCTTGCTTTCTGACAGGATGTTCCCGCCTTCCGTATAGTCATAAGGTGTCACAACAGCGCCATAAAGACCGAAATCATTTTCATAAGTCTCCAGAACCTGAGCGCAGAAAAATCTGGAACGGGCATAAATCATTAAATATATATCATCACGGGCCAGTCCGTTTGTATGTACATATGGAGATTCTTTAATATAAAGACTGCTCTGCCTGTAATCATACATGTTTATCATAAGATAATTGACCGTCTCCTGAAATCTTTCAATTTCGTCTTTAAGAAGTGTTTTGTAAGTGCCGTTAAGATATGAACTGGCAAGCTTGAGGTCGCCATTGGGATCATCATAATTATTCAGCTCTGTAATTATAACACATGCTTTTGTTTGATAATTAAGAATCTGGGCGAAATAAGTTTCCAGTAAGAGATAGGTTGCCATAGCATTATTGGGATCTGCCAGGTTGGGATTGTTAGTGGAAGGGCTTAAGATTATTTTATCGGCATAATCTTTTAAAGCTCCCTGCAGTCCGCCAAGATCAGGACATACTGTGTCATGAATACCCTGAACCTGCTGTTGAAGCACTCCACATTGGGATCGGTATTTGCGTCTAACTGGGCTCCTGCATTTGCATAATACATAAAACCTGAAGTGTCCATTGTGTCAAATTTGGCTTTAATAACCGTTATATATTGCTGAAGAGCTGTTGTGGATATGTAGCTTTCCAGATTGACCTGAGTAAGAGCAAGCTGAGTTTCAAGAGAAGAGAGTTTGCTGTTTATATCGGAAAGTTCAGTTAGAAGTTGATTCATTATGACCAGTATTTCGTCTAACTGTGTAGTTGATGTAGTTCCAAAACCAAGTTTATTGGCTATTATATCAAGAACCCTTCCTGAGGTATGCATTCCTATCCACATAAGGACTCCTCCGTTAAGTGCCTTCATAATATAGCCTATAGTTCCTGAAAATATTTTTGTTGCCACTCCTTTAGAGACCATAGTGAGCTCGGGATCATGCAATGTGTCGGATGTAGTTCCGCCAGGGGTAGGAGTTGCACTTATAGAAACACTTGATGTTCCGTCATTTCCGCAGCCATGGAAAACAAAAACACTTAGAAAAGAAATAAGCAGAAGTAAAATTATTACGGATTTTCTATTATTCATAAATCTTCTCCTCAAATAATGATATTTTTTATTATTATCTATACTTTTGCACTTTTTAAACAAAGCCTTATTCTATACTTATAGGGCGAGGCATGCCTTGCCCATACGGAATAAGGGGGTTTCAAAATTCTGCAAAAGTATAGTTATTATTTATTCTGGTATTTATTCCCCTTCTGATTACCCGTCTCTAATCATATATTTTTATCTCCTCTCATAAATGTAATGTTATTACTGGTATGATATTTTTACTATTCCTATTGGCTATTATATAGATTATTACATATTTATAATTATTCTCTACTTTTTATGTCGAATTCTACCTGCTATGACTTGAATCCTCTATTTATATAATTTTTTTTAATAAAAAATTTACTTAATCAGGCCGGAGTTATAAATTATAGTTACTTTCCTGACTGGCCGTAGCTTCAGCTACAATAACAATATAATCAAATTGTTAAAAAAAAATTAAAAATTGTTAAATTTTGTTAAAAAATAGATTGTAGTTACCTTCATAATTTATAAAAATTTAAGTGAGTGGCACGCAGTGAGTGAAAAATGTCATTCCCGCTTACTACTCACTACTCACTACTAACTATTCAATCTGTTTAGCATTAATTCTCTTCCCACCGTCTGGCTCTGTCTACAGATTTCTTCCATCCTTATATATAAAAGATCTCTTTTATTATCTTCCATAGAAGGTGCACACTTTCTGTCTACCTGCCATTTAAGGCCTATTTCTTCTTTATTTTTTCAGAATCCTGTGGCAAGCAAATTGCTAGAACAATTAGTATCTTCTTCTCTTTCCTTTTAATCGCAGGAATTCCGGTCTTTTTCATAGGTCTTGACAAAACTCTTATATTAATATAATATATATATA
>CALARM010001047.1 GCA_937888925.1 uncultured Synergistia bacterium
TAACAAATATTATTCTATCATAACCCGGTATCTCAAAAAGCCCTATATGACTTAAAAAATTTACTCTCCCTTTTTCTTTTTTCTTTTCTTTTATGGCCTGCAGAAATTTGGACGGATGAGAAATACCGTTCATTATACCATGAACCTCTCCGCTGTACACCATGTCCACAGTTTTTTCCGTTGCCTCGTCTTCATCTTCTACATGGATAACATTAAATTCAGATATCTTTTCTCCGAGATAATCTTTCATTTTATCTTCATGTCCGATAATTGTGAAGGATGCAAGATTTGTTTCCGTAGCTTTAACCAGTGTATCAAGTAATTCAGGATCATGGGCAAAAGACACGGCGATTTTTATCGGTTTCAGTAATCCTGCTTTTGTGCACAGTTCTTTCATTGTTTTGAACATGTCAACTCCACCTCCCTTATAACAATCGATAGAGCAATAGAAAGTAATTTATTCTCTTCAGAATCTGAACGGGATGTTAATATAACAGGAGCCTGTGCTCCTATTACTATACCTGCCATTTTTGCTCTCGCGAAATAAATAAGCCCTTTGTAGAATACATTGCCTGCATCTATATCAGGAACTATAAATATATCGGCTTCACCTGCCATAGGCCTTTCATAACCCTTTATTCTGGCAGCTTTATGGGAAATAGCCAGATCCAGTGATATGGGGCCTTCTATACTGGCACCTTTTATCTGGCCGCAATCTCCCATTTTCGATATCAGTGCCGCATCAACACTTGATGGTATAGAGGCGAGATCTATCCTCTCGAAAGGTGTGATAAGGGCCACATTTGGCAACATATTCCCCATACAGTGAGCTACATATATGGCATTTCTACAGATATCTACTTTTTCTTCTATACCGGGTTTAATATTTATTGCCACATCAGACAGATACATTAACTTATTTACTCCGTCTACTTCAAAAACTCCTACATGACTTAAAATTTTATCTTTCTTTATACCATTTTCCTTGTTAAGTAAGGCTTTTAAAAAGTTTCCCGTAGGAATATCGCCTTTCATTAATAAATCCACTCTGCCGCTGTGAAATAAATCCAGTGCCTGTAGAGCAGCTTTTTGCGGAACAGGTTCATCTATTATTTCAATATCTGATTTCAGATCTATTTTTTCTGAAATTTCTTCTATTTTTTTCCTGTTTCCTACTAATATTGCCTGTGCAATATTTTCGGAAATAGCTATTTTTATAGCACCCAGCACATCATCATCCTCGGCTGCTACGACGCCAATGGTTTTCTTTTTGCTTTTTCTTGCCTGTTCAAGTAACTCCGACATGTTTTTAATTACCATAATAATCACCTCCACCAAAGATTACTCAAAATGGAATTTCTCCTTTACCATTATAAATCCTTCCATGAAAAAAGATAGACAGAAAACTTCTTATCTGGTAAAATAATATAACCTTCAGCTATCAGTCATAAGTAATCACTTAATAACTGAAGTAATATCCGGCTTTTATTATAACATATAAAATTTTATTTAGAAGATAAAATATTTTTACTTAACAGATAAATAAAAGGTGATTTTCAGTGGACGAATTAAGAGAGAAGATAAAGAAAACAGGAGAGAAAATAACTCTGGAGAAAAATGAGGAAATTATTAAATATAAAGATTTTAAAGAAAAATTGGAAAAAAAACTGGAGCAACCTTTAGATGAACCAGGAAAAAATGTAAGATTAAGAGAATTTATCGAAAGATATAAAAGGTGAAAGGATTTTGGAGGATTGGTAAAACAAACAAAGGGTAACTCTTTCTCAAGGATTTTAAGAATTCTCTATGAAGGAAAAAACCGTATACCGAGGAATAAAATGATTTATTATATAGTTTCCTCGTCTCTGGTATTTTTAATGAGAAGAAATCTTAAAAGACCTCCTGCTGAGATAGACAATATTATACTTGATATGGACAGGACTCTTCTTACAACCAATATTGGCAAAGAAGCTTTAATCATATGTTATGGCAAGGAAAAAGCTGATTATATAGAACATTCTATTATGAGGCGGGTTGCCAATGGCATTCTTTCTCTTGGAGAAGCCATGTTAATGGCAATTAATCATCTCGTAGACGGGAATTTTTCTCTTAAAGATCATGATGAGCTTATGGGTAGATGTGTAAAAGGGGAAATTATAAGACATAATTTACTTAATTCCATATTAAATCTTCAGAAAAAAGGGAAAAGAATAATTCTTGCTACTATGAGTTCCTATGATGCAGCCAGCTATATTGCCGGTAAATACGGTTTTTTCGGTTCTATAGGAACTATAGAAACCTATAATGATGATGGTAAAATGACCGGATGCACCCAGGTAATATGTGATGAAAATAAAGATGTAAACGGTGTAAAGTTCAGAACGAAGACATATATTTTAAAAGAAATGTTTGAGCATAATAAACTTGTATTTGAACCTCAGAGAACAGCTATTATAACAGATGACCTTACCGATTTACATATTATGAGGGAAGTAGCACTTGCCATATTTCTCAAGGTAAAAGAGCCTACTAAGATTCAAAAGCTCTGTTACAGGCTTAAATTATTTGATCAGGCTATTCAGGAAGACGAAGATTTAGAGAAAATAATTAATTAGTGAAGAGTGAAAAACAGTGACCAGTGAAAACAGTGACCAGTGACCAGTGACCAGTGAAAACTTAACGGTAATCAGTAATATAACTGATATTTTGTAACCGATAACTGAAATAGACTGCTCACTGATAACTGATAACTGAAATATACGGAGGTGACCTTTATGGCCGGTAGTGAACAAAAACCGGGAGGACAGAAGGGTGGAATGCCTGTACCTTTTATGATGTCTCAATTAAAGTCGTCTGGCACAACTCCAGGCACAGGAGCTTCATGGCACCTGTCTCAACTTAAGAAAAATGTATCCTTTGCAGCTACAGAGTCCCCTCTTGAAGGCCTTGCAAAAAGAGATGGCAGTGATTCTTTCCAGGTAACTGCCGAAAAGGAAGAGCCAGGTTTTGAGCATGCCGATGACGGATTGCAGCAAAAAATGGATGCAGATTCTATGGGTATAGACGGAGAAGAAGAATTTGTTGACAGAGAGAAAGAAGAGGATGATGAAAACTGGGAGAGTGAAGAAGATTATTTTCAGGAGCTTTCCGAAAGGAATGCTCTTCTTGAAGAAGCTCTCAGAGAAAGAATACAATCTCCATTCCCTCCTGTATATAATCAGATTGTTACTCTGACTGAAGCTCTTGTCTCCGGTAAATCAACGTTGAAGCCTCCTGTTTATTATGTTGACGAAATTGATAATTATATTCAGAAAAAGATAAAGATTTTTGCTGCTCTGCCAAAGGTAGATAATGTATCTATAACGAGAAGTAATCAATTGATGCTTGACGGATTTAATTTACTTATAGAAGTATGCAATGGTTTCCGGAAGTATATAGATAGTCCTGCACCATATCATATTGAACTTATAAGACAGCTCACAAAACAGGCAAATGAATTTTTTTCCGAAGGTAAATCTCTTTTGCTCAGCGTAAAAATAGAAGAAGAAAAATAGTTAATTTTGCATAAACTAGCCTGATTATATAAAGGGTTACTATTACTTTTTATAGAAGGATTTCCTGAAGTAAAGGGGAATAATAATTAATATCATAGGAATTTCCATCATATAAAGCCAGATAGAACATAATTACACGATGACAGGTAATAAGGATATTTGATGAAAAAAAGGAGAAAAGAAGATGAGCAAGTTTAATATTCTTCGGAAAATGATTTTACTGCCACTAATGGTTATAATAATATGTACAGGCGGATGTAATTTTGATGTGTATAAAAAAACTAATTATGTTTCCACCGTGACAGCTGTAATAAAAATACAGCAGGAAGAAGTGAATAATTATATTACTCAGACTACAGATGTATCAGAAAAGAAAATGTCCGATGAGGAAGCAAAAAAAGCTTTTGAGAAATCAAGAGACAATTTACTTCAATATAAAAAAGAACTGGAAGCTATTATTCCTCCCGGAGACTATGCAGATGAACATCAGAATTTTGTAAAAGGATTTCAACTGTCTATTGAGGCAGTAGAAGGCTCTATTGCTCTCCTTGATATAAAAGATGAGAAGGAGAAAAATAAGAAAATAGAAGAAGTAAAAGGTAAAATTGTCGAGTATAGAAAACTTGTTAAACTTGGCCTGAATAGCATAAGTATTGATTTACGCTAGTCCAGAGGTAATAACAAAACAATAGAGCAGAGTCTTAACGATTCTGCTTTTTTGTTTTATACCATTCAGCCATGCCTATTCGTTCCATTACAGGAGGATGGCTGTAAAGAACCCATGCAAGGAATTGATTCGGTCTTATTTCCGATAGATTCTGTATTGCCAGTCTCTGCTCCAGTTTTACACAGGCAGAAGGATTTTCTGTGAGTTCCAGAGCAGTCATATCTGCCTGTCTTTCAAAATGGCGGGATATCATGTTCTGCACCGGGAGAGAAAATAAATTAATAATTATGAATAATAATATTATTAATGGTAATGTTTTTATATCTGACGGGGAAGAAATGTTTAATATGTGGCCAGTTTTAGTTAATAACATATAGAGAAAGAATAAAAAGCAGAAACCGGCCATGATACACATAGTAATACCTTTAATGATGTGATGGTATTTCCAGTGCCCTGCTTCATGAGCTATTATGGCAAGAGTTTCATCAATAGAATAGTCTTTTAATGTGTCATATAAAACTATTCTTGTGGTACTGGCCAGGCCTATAAAGTAGGCATTTCCTTTTTTAGTCTGACTGCTTGCATCCATAACATATATATCTTTAACATTAATACCGGCTTTTTTTACCAGTTCTATAGTTTTTTCTTTTAATTCCCCATCAGCCAGTGGTGTGAATTTATTAAATAGAGGAAGAATTAATACGGGCATGGCAAAGGCACTTAATATGGCAAATACAGCAAAACCTGTGCCAGCTAAAATCCACCAGTGGAAAGGGAATTTTCTTATTAACAGATATAAGATTGTTATACCTGCAATAAATACTGCAGCAGTCAGAAATTCTGCCAGTAAATATCTTTTTATCCAGCCCGATAGAACCTGGTTTGACATGGAAAATTTGTGTTCATATATGAAGCCTGTATAAAGATGGAGGGGAAAGATAATAATATTCCAGAGAATGATGAGATATGATGCATATACGGATGGTTCAAGCCACATATGCCTGCCTGTTATGTTATTACTGAATTCTGCCGCAGTTCTGTTGAGAGGTGTCAGGAAAAATATAACCAGAAATATAACAGAAAGTAAAGTTTCCAGAGCAAAGAGCCAGTATTTTGGTACTCTGTAATTCTGAGCCAGATTTATTTGTTCCCGTGTAAAATAATCTTCTGCCTTCAGGTTCAGTCCTTCGCCGGGAAAAGCCATTATTATTTGGGTCAGGAGGAAAAAGATAATAGCCGAAATTATAATTTTATTCAACTTCTGCACGTTCCATATTTTCTTTTGCATAATCACTTAATTTTTTCATACTTTATATTATATCATTTTTTCGTAGAAATTAATATACTGAGGTGAGTATAAATAATAAATATATGCTCTCGTAACGCGTAATGCGTAACCCGTGACGGGAGGAAAACTTTTATTACATGCTTATGCTCAGGTCAGTAATTATTTTCTATATGTTTCTATAAAATGTACGGCCAGCCGTTATACATATTACATCAATACTTTTATTCAACTTTTAGATTGCTCCCTTTAATATTACTGAATTTTTCAGGGCAAAATGATATTCTAATAACAGGAATAAAGAAATTAATACTTTATAAAACCTTTGAAAATAATATGTTAACAGGTATTAATTTCTTATTTGTCATGGTATAATATTTATGAGGTGACGAAATGAATATCAGTCCAAAGATTTATACAAAGTTATTAGCAATAAAGATAGAACCTGAATTGTTTGATATATTTCAAAGAAAGGCAGGGAGAAGAAAAATGTCTTCAATTATAAGAGATTGTATTATTGAATTTTTATCAAAAAATAATAGTTATCTGGATGATATTTACACATGGAGAGAAGAACTGGAGAGAAAGAAGAAAGACGGAATGTTTAATATAAAAGACGATCCTGTGTATAATATAGAAGGTGTTGATTTTTCTGCACCGGGAGATTTTTCAGTTAATCATGATAAATATATATATGGAGGAAAATAAATATGGGACAATACGTATTTATTGATACGTCAGGGTGGATCGCTCTTTATCATAAAAAAGATAAATTTCATGAAAAAGCTATTAAGATAAATAAAGAATTACTTGATAATAATTATTATTATATAACGACTAATTTTATTTTTGATGAAACAATTACTGCTCTGCTATATAAAGCAAATCATTCTTTATCGGTAAATTTTGGAGAGAGGATACAAAATACAGAAAATGTGAGAATTATTTATATCACCAGGGAAATAGAAAATAAAAGCTGGGAATTATTTAAAAAGTATTCAGATAAGGAATTTTCTTTTACTGATTGCACCTCTTTTGTTATATTGCAGGGTTTATTTGAAGATAAAAGAGTAAAAGAAGTTAAACTATTTGCCAGTGATAATCACTTCTGTCAGATGGGTTACGAGATCTTATTATAAGAATCCCTGCCTCCACTTAATATTCTCTCTCTTCAACAGTGCCTGAATTCCCAGGGCACATTCAATTCTTTTCTTCTGAAGTGCACAGCCTGTTTCATCCGGTATCTTTATATCTTTATTTATAGAGTAGGCATTGGCGTAACAGCCGCCTGAACAGAAAAACCTTGCCCAGCAGTCAGGACATTTTGCTTTTTCGAAAATCGTCATTTTATGGAAATTTTCTCTTATCTCATGGTTTCTTATTCCAGTCTTAAGATCTCCCACTTTGAAATCTTCGTAATTGACAAGCTGGTGGCATGGATAGAGATGTCCTTCGGGAGT
>CALARM010001048.1 GCA_937888925.1 uncultured Synergistia bacterium
CTTCGGCATAATTTTCATTTTTCCATCCACCTATTTTTATGTCTCTGTTTGAGAGATTATCACAGGAGATGATGCCGTACTGCTGACGTTTTGCTATTGCTTCAGTTGATGCGTCTTTGGGCACATAATTACTTGTCCCTGTTGAACTGGCCGTAAGTTCTGCTGCAGGTATACTGCCTCCTGTATATGCCACATAATCTGTCCCGTCTGCCGGCACATAATACATCCAGTCACTTATGCCCAGGGGATCGTTCTCTGTAAGTGCTCTCATCTTCATTCCCCCTGATATGGCAATCCTTCTGTTGAGCATACGGTTACTGTAATATATATCATAAGTATTTGTAGGGGCATCGCGAAGGAGCATCCATGTGTCGGACTGATTTGTAAATACAGGATGAAGTTCGTCGGGATGGAATAGAACTGCATCATACTCGAATTCTGCTATGAATTTGTTGGCTGCTTCCGCATAACGTTCATAATAAGCTTTTTCTATCTGAAAATTATCCCATGCATATTTCCTGAAGATTTCATAATTTACAGGATTTCTTGCATCGAAAATATCTTTTACATGACCTGTGCCTGTAATAAACCTTCTTCCGTACTGGGCTGTAGAAAATACATTGACTCCTCCATATGAGCCTATAATGGGTTTTGCTTCATTTCTCATAGTTTCAACCTGAGCAGCAGTAAAATATTGTGCCAGAACCTGATCCGATGTGGGATATATATTTTGAGGCGTAGGTGTGAGAACCGGTGAGGTATAAACAGGATCATCGGAACATCCTGAAGAGAAGATAGAGAAGAGGAGAATGAAAAACATTAAAGTAAATATGAAATGTTTCATATATGAAAGACCTCCTTAAGTATATGAATGTTTGAGCCATGTAATTTTATTTTATCCATTATTCTATGTTTATCGTCATAGAAGAAATAAAATTTAGCGAAGATTTCATAAATATTGCATTGTATTTTCCATAGTGAACATTAAAAATATCCAAAACTCATAACCCGGAACCTGAGACATTTAGAGCCTATCCGAAAAGTAATATTTATTGTACACCACTTCCGGTGTGTGAGGCTCTGGAGAAAAATATATACCGTATTAACAGTAATTTGTAAATTAAATAAATGTAATATCGTAGCAGTCTTTAAGAACATGTTTTTTTGCACGAGGATTATAGATTTTTCGGAAGAGCCTCACACACCGGAAGGTATTTGATGATTTTTCGGATAGGCTCTTAATTAATTTTCATTTATATGTAAAATCACCTGTCATTTTTTTACACAATCATTTGCAAATATGAGAAACTCCTAGTATAATTATTTTATAAAATGAATGATGGGATTTATAATAACAACCGTGACCGAACCGGTCACAACGAAGTATGAGAATTTATTTCTCCCGTTACGCGTTACGATTTTCATATAAATTCTTATAATTCTCCCGTCATATGTCATGACCATAATTATGAGAGCAGGTGTAATATATTTTGATACTATCAGAGAAAAGCCGTTCAGAACTTCTTGATAATATTATTGCCTTGCAACAACTGGATATTTCCGGAAGGATTTTATACACAAACAGAGCTTTTTGCAATATGCACAGGCAGAGCAGTGAAGAGCTTGAAGGAACGTTTATAGGGCATATTATGGCAGATTCTCCTGAAAAGCAGAATCTTTCTTCTTATATTGAATATCTATTAAGAGAACAGCCTGACAGACCTTCTTTTTATACCAGAAATCTCAGGAAAGATGGAAGTACTTATCCTGTACGTATCGACTGGAATTATACGAGAGGGATAAACGGTGAAGTCACAGGTTTTATTGCAGTTATATCGGATATTTCCGATCTTAAAAATATGCAGACAGAGCTGAAACAGGCAAAAGAGGACTGGGAAAATATTTTTCAGGCAATAGGAGAACCAGTTTTAATTATTGACAGAGAAAAGAAGATTCTTTCCGCCAATAAGGCAGTAACTGAAGCTACAGGGTTATCTCCTGATAAATTGATCGGTATGAACTGTTATAATCTGTTTCACTCTAAATCGAATTGTCATCCCGCTGGATGCCCCTTTGACGCTTCGAATAAATCGGGACATCTTGAGAGGGCAGAAATGGAAGTAGAAGCCCTGGAAGGGTATTTTCTGGTATCATGTACTCCTGTTTACGGTGAAGACGGTAATGTTGAAAAAATTATTCACATAGCAACAGATATAACAGAGAGAAAGAAAATGGAAGAAGCCCTCAAAAACAGTGAAAAACGTTACAGGACTATCTTTGAGAATATTCAGGATATTTACTATGAAACATTACTGGATGGGACAATTATTGAAGTCAGCCCTTCTATTGAGATAATATCGAAATATAAAAGGGAAGAACTGCTCGGTAAATCCGTATACGATATATATGTAAATCCTGTGGATAGAAAAAAGCTTCTCTCTCTTTTGAAATCAGAGGGAAAGGTCATGGATTACGAAATTTTGCTCAAAGACAGAGATAATACTCCCGTACCATGTTCGATTACTACGAAAATTATTACAGACGACAGAGGCAACCCCCTGAAAATATGCGGAAATATGAGAGATGTGAGAAAGCGTAAGAAGGCAGAAGAAGAACTGGACAGATCGAAAGAACAGGTTGTAAGTATTCTGGAAAGTATAAATGACGGATTTTTTGCTTTAGACGATGAATTGAATGTGACTTATTTTAATAGGGCCGCATGCCGTTTACTCGGCAGAAGAAAAGAAGATTTCCTGGGGTATAAATTCTTTGATGCTTTCCCTGAAGCAAGGGGTTCTGTATTTGAAGAGAAATTTACTCTTGCAGTAAAAGAAAAAAAAGCCCTGTCTTTTGAAATATTTTTTGATATTAGCCCCTATAAAAACTGGTATTCTGTCCGTGTATATCCCTATGAAGAAGGTATATCCATATATTTTCAGGTTATTACAGAGAGAAGAAAATCCCAGAAGAGACTTGAAAAAATGAATGAATGTTTCCTGAATTTAGGTATTGATACAGAGGAAAATATACAGAGTCTTACTGCCCTTCTCGGTGAATTACTTGAAGCAGACTCTGCATTTTATAACAGGCCTGACGGTGATATGCTCTGTTCTGTCGGTAAATGGCATATTCCTGATGATTTCAAACCTCTTGATAGAGCAGAAGGTCATATATGTTATGACATAATCAACCATAATATAGACAGGCCTTTGATTGTGAGAGATTTGCATAAAACTGCTTATTTACAGAGCGATCCGAATGTGGAGAAATATGCCCTGAAGACCTATATAGGACAGCTGGTTAAATCGTCCGGTATTTCCAGAGGGTCACTCTGTGCTGTTTTTAAGACAGATTTTTCTCCCTCTTCTGAAGACCTGAAGCTTTTGAGTATTTTAAGTTCTGCCATAGGCAAGGAAGAAGAAAGAAAAATAGCAGAAGATCTCTTTATTGAAAGTGAAATAAAATATTTTCATCTTTTTGAACAGCTATGTGATGCGGCATTTCTTGTAGAGCGTGAGACAGGGTGTATCGTTCAGGCAAATAACCAGGCAGAGATTCTTCTGGGAATGGAACGAAAGGAAATAAAAGGACGTCATCATACATCTTTGCATCCTCCCGTATATGTAGAAAAATATAGAGAATATTTTAAAAAAGTTTTTGAAGGAACTTATACAGAAGATCTGGAAGGGGAAATAATAAGAACAGACGGTG
>CALARM010001049.1 GCA_937888925.1 uncultured Synergistia bacterium
CTTCACCCTTCACTCTTCACCCTTCACTCTTCACCCTTCACTCTTCACCCTTCACCCTTCACCCTTAACCCTTTACGACGAATAACTGACCTTCAGGGCTTCTTCAAGAGTAGTCACTCCAGATAGGGCATAACAGAGAGCTTTTTCCCTGAGCGTGACAAAATCTTTCCCCATAAGTCTTTCTTTGAATTCTTTGAAGTCCATCTTCCTGGCAAAAAGATCTTTCATCTCCATATCGGGAATTAATATCTCATACAATCCTGTGTGACCGCTATATCCCGTGTGATTACATTCCTTGCATCCTTTGCCTCTGTATAATGAAACTTTTCTTGCTGTTTCTTCGCCTGAAGAAACTCTGCTCTGGAGGCACCTCTGATATAGTCTCAGATAATATCTTTCTGCAATGTCTTCATCAGGGGTATATTCTTCTATGCAGTTTTTACATATAGTTCTTACTGTTCTACAGGCTATGGCGCCTTCCAGGGTTGAAGCCAGAATACATGGATTGAATCCAAGTTTTTTCAGGAAATTTATACCGTCGAATATATCGCATGCATTCAATTTAACTATTATCATATGACCTGTGAGAGCTATATCGGAGATTATTCTTCCTGTATTTCTGTCAGGTATATTATCAACAAAGATTACATCAGGATCCTGCCATATAAGAGATTTCAGTGTGTTATAATATTCATTTTCTCCGCAAACATCTATCTTTAATTGAATTACCCCTTTTATCGGGCACTCCGGTGAGCTTTCCAGAGAAATAATATTTATATTGCCTCCTCTTCTGGCACTTATGTAATTCAATGCACTGTACCATGTGTCTGTATGACCGCTTCCTGCCGTCCCTGTGATGAATACAATACCTGAAGGTCTGTCGAGGATTTCTTTTATTTCTTCAAGATCGTCCTTTTGAAAATCTGGTATATTAAAGGTTTTGTCTGTACAGGTTTTTTTACTTTTATTGATTGACAGAACAATTCTTTCTCCACAGGAAAGACGTAATGTTCCGACCTTTATATAAAGTTCGGTTCCGTCTGTTTCCATAAAGAAATTTCCATAACCACCAATATTTTTTTCATCATTTATGGCTGCCATTTTATTTAACTGAAAAATCAGTTTTTCTGCCAGATCCGGGCCCAGGGATTTAACCTCTTTCAATCCTTCATTAAAACGGTATTTTACAATAAATCCTCCTTCTTTCTGCGGCTCAAGGTGTATATCACATGATGTTTCTGCCAGAGCCTCCGTTATCAGGTCTCTTATGAGTTCCGTGCCTTCTTTTACTGAATTATTCATTATAAATTCTCCTTTCATTTTTTGTGACTGGTAACATATACCGGGACTTACGAAAAAAACAAGGGAAAACCGGTCATTGCTAGCGAAGCAACCCCACTGATATACTGAAAACTGTCGGTATTGCTTCGTCGCTTCGCTCCTCGGAATGACAAAATGGGTAACTCCTGATGTACCGGGAAAAGCAGGGTAATAAAAAAACACCGGGCAGAAAATTCATCTGCCCGATGTTTTTGTAATAAAGCGGTTCTACCGTCGCGCGTCACCCGTTACGCGTTACGAGAAAATATTCTTCTACAGTAGTAATTCCGTCCAGAACTTTTTTGAGTAAATCTTTCTCAATGGTAATCATTCCATTCTTTACAGATATGTCTCTTATCTCTTCAGGAGAGGCTCCTTTGAGTATAAGAGATTTTATCTGTTCATCTACTGTCATGATTTCATAAATACCTGTCCTGCCTTTATAGCCTGTTCCTTTGCAATGTTCGCAGCCTGTGCTTCGATATAATAACATATTATCATCAATGTCAAATTCTTTCCGTACTTCTTCCGGCGGGCTATAAGATACTTTGCATCTCTTACATATCTTTCTTACCAGTCTCTGGGCAATCACTCCTTTTAGAACAGATGCCACAAGGAAAGGTTCCATACCCATATGTATGAGTCTTAAAGGAACATCTGTACCATAGTCTGTATATAAATTACCTAAAACCAGTTGTCCCATAAGGGCAGCTCTTAATGACATATTTACAGTTTCACAGCCACGTAGCTCTTTTACCATTATAACATCACTGTCATGACGGTCAAAAAATCTTATTATATGTTCAGGAAAAAGGCCTGCTTTATAATTTGTTTCTACCTGGTTTATGCCTTCTATATGATATTTGACTTCATCTTCCAGTGTAATGATATTTTTATGCTCATTATTCAGTATCTTTAAAGCATTGTAAAGAGTTGTAGTTTTTCCAGCGTCAGAAGGACCTGTAACTATTATAAGTCCTGACCTGTGGGACAGAAGTTTTTTAAATAGGAGTTCCGTATCGGAAGAAAGTTCCATCTGGCTTATCTCTGGCAGAGTATTATCTAGAATTTTTATGACTATTTTTTCTCCTTTTACAGCAGGCAGAGTGGAAACAAAAAGTTTATAGTCTTTACCGTCATGTTTCAGGTGGATTTTTCCGTACTGAGGAATTCTTCTCTCTGATATATCAAGGTTCGCCATGATTTTTATACGGGATATTAAAGCTGCCTCTATATGTTTTGGCGGCGACATGACTTCGTGAAGAACTCCGTCTGTTCTGTATCTTACACAGAGATTTTTCTCCCTGTTTTCTATATGTATATCGCTTGCACCGTCATTGATGGCCTGGCTGATAATCAGATTTGCCACTCTTATGACAGGAGCTTCATCTACAAGTTCTTTCAAGTGGTCCATGTCTATCTTCTCTTCAATATCTGAAACCTCTTCAAAAGAACCGAAATCATTGCAGGCTATGTCATGAACTGTTTCACTTACCTCACACAGATCTGTAGAACCGCTCCAGGTGTAAGATGATACGGGAGGTTCTACGAAAGCATCATAATTTAAACCTTCAGGAAGTATCTGTGGGACATCAATCTTAATTATTTCCTTCTTTTCCCTTTTTTCGTCAATATCCTGTTCCACTGCCACAAGAGACGTATATGGGCTCATGAGCTTATATTTAAGGGCAATGCCGATGATTTCATCTCTTATTTCAGCTTTTTGTGTGGGATTTTCCCTTGTTTTATCCAGAAGTGCTTCTATTGAACGTCTTGCCCATATTGTTTCTATGACAGGGTATTTTTCATCTTTTTCCGGAAGATAAAGAGAAAATTCTTCCCTCACCTGCCCTGAATATGTTGTGCCGGTCAATATGGCTTTTGCCTGTCCAGAAGTATGGAAACGTCCTGTAAGGCAGAGGACTTCACCGAAATATATGTCCGGTACCGGGAATGGATAATTATCTGAAATGTGGGCTCCTTCCCATTCCAGCGTCAGATCTGACATTATGGGACATAATGTTTGCAGTGAGAATTTTTCTATTGCTTCTTCTATTTCCTCAGGGACTGTTATAAACTGGCATGTACCTCTTCCGAGCTTTGCTATTTTCGAGAGAAAATATCTGTTTACAGACGGGCCTATACCGAAGGTAAATATCCTGGAATTGCCGAGATCTTTTAAGATTTCTTTAAGAGAAGACTCTTCATCCCATACAGCACCGTCTGTAAGGAATACTATCTGTCTTAAAAAACCTTTACCGGCAGGAATATTCAGGGCATATTTCATTGCAGAAAGTATTTCTGTCCCTCCTCTTGAGTATATACCATTAAGAAATGTTTCTGCCTGGAGGAGATTTTCTTCGTTAAAAGGTAGAATTTTTTCCGACATGGCTTCTACTACATTATCGAAGGTTATTATCAGAAAAGTATCTTCCTGTCGTAATGTTTTAAGGCAGTCTTTAAGAGCTTTTTTTGCATGTTCCATAGGCCCGTCAGACATAGAACCTGACCTGTCAAGAATAAATATTACTTCTCTTTTTAACATTTCTTCGGCGCCATAATGTATTTTTGGAGTGATATGGCACATGAAGGTTCCCTGTTTCCCTTCTTCTCTGTAAAAGGTAAAAGCATGTTCCATTTTTTCTCCTTTTGACTTATATTTCAGGACAAAATCTTTATTCGGAATTTCTCCTTCCTGTGAAAGTTCTATATGTC
>CALARM010001050.1 GCA_937888925.1 uncultured Synergistia bacterium
TTCAAGTGTTATTTGTAGATTTTTGCAGTTTCTCTATACCAGTTCTTTGACCTTTCTCAGTTATCAGTTCCCAGTAATACAGTATTATTTTTAAGCCATTCTGCAAGTTGTTTATCATCGAAGGTTCTATCAATTACATTTAAAATCATCTGTTCACACTGATCATCATCTGCACTGATAATCAATCCATTTTCCTGAAGAAATAGATCCATAGAAGTAAAGGCAGTCCTTTTATTCCCATCAATAAAAGGATGGTTGAAAAGAATTGAATGACCAAGGGCGGAAGCTTTTGAATAGAAATCTTTATAAAGGTCTTTACCTCCAAAAGTGGCCATTGGTCTTGCTACAGCAGATTCCAGTAATCCTTTATCCCTTATGCCATATACACCGCCAAATTTTGCTATAGATCTGTTGTGTATAAAAATTACCTGTTCTACAGTCAAATAAATCATCGGGAAAGCCTTTCCAGAAGAACATGTCTTTTTTCCATATAATCATCAACTTTTCTGGCAAACTCTGGAGTCACTATTCCCTGATACTTTTTTATGAGATCACTTACTGCTTCTCTGAATAGTTCTGACTGGCTTATCCTTGTTATGGAAGATATGGTTTTCAGCATTTCAATCTGCTGCGGTTCCAGGGTAGTTGTTAATTTCTTCTTATTTTTAAGCATAATAAATACCCCCTTTTCTATTACTTTACCATAAAGTGCCAGCACTTACAAGGATTTTATTGTAATATAAAAGAAACATTCATTTACAAATGATTAACCGGTTATCTGGTAATATAGATGAAGAATTCTGATAACTTTTCCATAAAAATCCCGGTAATCTTCTAATCCCGAAAATCCCTGTCAAAAATCATCAAAATCCATACTTATGGCAATATTTATCTGATATTGTACAGGCTGACATATCTCTAACCCTGTATCACTATCTATCATCTTCAGATAATAGTCTTTTTCTTTATCGTATTTACCAGGCATTAAACTGAGATTGACTTTAAGTTCCCTGTCTTCAGCATTATCTGAAGTCCTGTCAGCGATAAGAAGTTTTTCCTGTGAAATCATTCTATCCTTATCCCATATGGCTATTTTCAGTTTAGCAGGTTTAAGTTTCCCTGTTACAGGTTCTTTCTGGAAGAATTTCAGAGTAAAACTGTTATTGGTTATCTTCCTGGCAAGATATATATGGTCTACTTTAACAGGCCTGTTAATATCTTTCTCTGTAGCCTTATCTTTTCTTACATGCTGATATTTGACAAGGGGGATTACTATCTCCTGAAGAGAAGCTCCTCCATGGACATAATTTGCTCCTCCTCCCTGCATTTTAAATCTTATATCACCATTGGGAACGACTGCTTTCATACCCTTATTTTTTAATATATAATCCATGCTGATACTTACTGTTCCGTCAATGTTTATATCATCTGATACAAGGAGAAATCTTCTGTTTTTAACTATAGAGGGGAGAGTTTCTATTTTCAGTTTATCACTTTCTTCAAGTGGTTCTCTGCAGTAGAGAAACCCATGATCGGATGTAATATAAATATTTGTTCCATAGATGTTTGCTATCTTTTTTACGGCAGAGAAGATTTCTTCTATTGCATCATGAACGGCATTGAAGGTTTTAGTTTCACTTTTAGGATCATCTCCGATAACATCGATTAAGTGACGGAGAAGTAGCAGAATATCCATATTTCTTTCTGGCAAATTCCAGGAAAGATTCTGATCCGGGGTATTTACATATGTCCTGCCAGGATTTGTTTTCTTCTTCTGATAGGTTCTGCATAAACAAAGATCTTACTACAGAACTGAAAGAAGGGACTTTTAGCCTGCAGGCAACACTCATCATGCCAAGTTGAAAATCCCTTTCAGTCCAGGATGGTGATGACATCTCTCTCAGGCTCTCCAGTCTCTCTTTGCTGTCAAAGAATTTAATATTCTTCTTTATAAAAGGTTTCAGTGAAAAACCTTCCAGGCAAAAATCATTCATAATGAGAGAGGTTTTGTCTGCAGAGAATTCACTGCTGTAGAGTTCTATATCTAAAAGCCAGTTGTCTTCATCTGCCGGTTTCCTGAAAGGGGCATAGATGAGATAATTACTTTCTTTATCTTCTTCTTCAAGGAGAAGTTTGGTAGCGAAGTAATTGTTATTCAGTTTATGTATTTTCACTGATTCCAGTTGAAGTGTGTCTATATATTCGCGGAATCCTTCTTCTTCATCGTACCAGAATACTATATGGCGGACTGCTCCGCCTGATAATGGTTCAAGGAATTTCTTCTGCAATGCTTTTTTGATTTCTTCTGTGTTCATTAACTAATCCCTTACCTTCCTCTGTAATATGGTATTTTTGATTACCGCTTCTGGGTTTATCAGGTATTGTCATCTCAATTAATCCCTCTTCAAGTAAAGGGGTTATATATTTATTACGAAATTTACTTCTATTCGACCACGAGAAATTATCCATTAAATCATTTATACCAGTAGCGTCTTTACATAAGATAAGAAGTTTATAAAGTTCTTCACTACTTAGTCCCAACTTGGTCCCAACTTGGTCCCAACCTGGTCCCGGCCTGTTCAACTTTATCATCCGAAGCGGCATGCTTTTTAGCACAGAAAAACCTTACTGTAAATTCCCCCATTTTACTTTCAAATTCCGGTGTGGGGAGCTTTGCTTCATCTGTTAATTCTTTTATCTTAATAGTCCCTCTACCCCATGTCTCAATAATTCCCCTCAAGATCGGAAGAGCACACGTCTGAACTCCAGTCACGAGTGGATATC
>CALARM010001051.1 GCA_937888925.1 uncultured Synergistia bacterium
TTATTCGGTGAAATGCCAATATACCCTTCTTCATAGTTAATTTTTTTACATTTTAATTAATATCTGTCGCCCTTACTAATCGAATGAAAGGGCGATTTTTGCTATAAAGTTAACATTTTGTTTACAAAAAAAGATTGTTTTTAGAAATTATATATATTATTATAAGCTTATATAATTGCAAATTTTTGTAATGAAAGGAGAAAGAAATGGATATAAAATCAACAGATATAAGAAGTCAGTCTTTATCTTCTTTTAAACCAAAGAAAGAAGTAAAGGATGAAAGTAATTCTCTTGAAGTTCAGGATAAATTTGACAGATCATCGGAAGGAACTTCCGAAACCTTTGGAAAAAAAGTAGGAAACTGGATACAGAAACATATTATCGGAGATACGCCTGATACAAAGACCAGGGCTCAGATGAATAAAATGATGGCCATAGGTGCGGCAGGAGGCGGCGCAGTCGGAGCGGTGGCAGGTTTTGCTATGGGCTATGAAAATGCGGCTAACGATAAAGTTACTGAAAACTGGAAGTCCCATGATATAAATGATCCTAAACTTGAAGGGTGGACACACAGAGATGTGGAAGACGGCCATTATGTACCACATGAATATGTTTATTATGATACCGAATATGTACCTCATACAGATTCTGATGGGCATACCTATTATACGTCAGAACCTGTCCGTAAGACCTATACCTATTATACATATGAACATGATGGCTACTATCACAGAAATGAGCCTCAGATAAGCTGGACCAAGGTAGGAGAATGGAAAACACCACATCTGGAACATTCAAATGCCATAGGCCCCCTTGGCGGTGCATTAATCGGTCTCGGAGCAGGCGCCGTAGGTGGCGGAATAATAGGTGCAGTATGTTCCCATATCTTTAAAGTAGTAAAGCAGCTTAAAGAGGACTAACAGGAAGGAGGAAATATCGTGATTATAGGAAGTAATAACAGAATAGAAACATTTCAACAGACCACTCCTGTAGCAAAGAAAGAAGAAGATACGAATCTTTCGTCTACACAGGATAAGGTGGAAATAAATAAAGAAGGAAAACCGGAAGAACAGAATTTTTTACAGAAGACTGCCGGTAAGATAAAGGATTTTTATAAGAAGAGCATTGTCGGTACCTATCAAAATATGGATGAAGGCGGGAAAGCCGCTCTCCATGGCGCAGCAATAGGTACAGCAGTCGGCGGTGTCGGAGGATATGTTGCAGGGGCCATGCAGGAAGGGAAAGCAGTAGAGATAGTCAGAACCTATCCTGTTCCTGTAATGGAAAATAAAAATCTGGGACAGATCCCAGGAGACTGGTATCAGAATGACTGGTCAGGATGGGATAAAGGCCCTGACAGTCACGCCCATGATTATGCTCCGAAAGGATGGGAGAATGTTCATAGAGATGCTCCTATCCTTGATACATCAGGTACTCCTGTGATGGATAAGAAAACTGAAACAATTTCCAGCCAGACCTATGGTAAAGTAGGTGGAACACTTATGGGATGTGCCATAGGTGCGGTAACAGGTTTGCTCGGCGGAATAGCCTTTAACCTTATACGCCATTTCGGCGATGCAGAGGGGAAATAACAATGAATGTTAACAGCGGAACAGCGAATCTAAGAAGTGCGACAGCAAATCTAAGAAGCTTACCTGTTAAAACGGAAACACCTCAGGAAGAAGGATTCATTCATAATATTGTTGATAAATTCGAAAGAGCTGTAAGAACTGTAGACGAATATACAAAGCCAAGGTTTGAGCCGGAAAAAGGTATTGATACATCAGGAGATACGCGGAGCCGTTCCATAGGAGGAGCAGCCATGGCAGGAGCTCTGAGCGGATTTGCCTCATCAGGGCTTTACGGAGTTCCTGCCGGGATAGCAGGTGCAGTGGCAGGAACCATAGTAGGGAAGAAGGGCGGTCTTCTCGGTGATGTAGGGGCAGGAGCCCTTGCCGGTGCTGCTACCGGTGCGGCAGTCGGTGCTGTCGTAGGCGGCCCTGTCGGTGCAGTGAGTTTTGCTGTTGCCGGTGCTTTCAGCGGAGCCATAGGTACTCTTTATGGCAGTGAAAAAGCAACTGCAAAAGACGGAACCTTTGGCGGAGCTGTACTCGGAGGAGCTATTCTCGGACCTGCAGGAGCCCTTATAGGAGGAGTTGCCGGCGGTATAGGAGGCAAGGCTTTTGACCAGACAGGAAGAGCAGTCCTCGGAGCAGTATCGGGAGCAGTTATAGGTGGTGCAATGGGTGCCATCGGAGGTCCTATGGGAATTCTCGCAGGAGCCATAAAAGGAGCCCTTCTTGGTTCTGGAGGAGCAATACTTGGGCCGAGGATAAAGCAGGCTATAAGAAACTGCGGTGCAGATATTAATAAATGGCTGGACAAGCATTTAGGGCCAAAACTTAAAAATGTAAAATTGAAAAAATGGCAGAAAGTAGCTCTGGGAGCCGTTGCTATGGCTATTCCTATGGCTTTTTCTTTTGGTCTTGGTTTTGGATCTCAGGGAGCAGCAGCAGGTGCTGTGGCAGGTGGTATCATAGGAGGTAAAGCTATGGCAAAAGCACTCAAACCGGCTGCACCTCAGGAATTAAATCAGGCACCGGCAAATGGATAACAGAAAATCCGGTTATATAAAATGGATTTTAATAGGCTGTGGATGTCTGGCTCTTCTGGTAGCAGGAGGAGTTCTGTTTTTTGGTCTTGTCTTCGGAGGTATTTTTGGCGGAGTCATGGGAGCTATTAAAAATTCAGATGCCTATAAAATGTCTGTAGAACTGGTAGAGAGAAGTTCTGAAGTCAGGGAAGAGATAGGTACAGTAAAATCTTATGGCTGGTTCCCCGGTGGAAGTGTAAATGTAAATGGCAATGGAGGGGAAGCAAAATTGAGTATTTCAGTTGCAGGCGAAAAAGGTAGTGGTACACTTGAAACAGAACTTATAAAAAAAGAGGGACAGTGGAAATTTACATCTGCTGTTTTTTCCGTGAATAATAAAGAAATTGATTTATTAAAAGAAAATTAAAGGTTTTAAATAGTTTTTATAAAATAAATAGCCGAAAGGCTATTTTTGTGTACATCTATATATTGAGAAGAGGTGGTAACAGTTAACAGTTAACAGTTAACAGGTATCAGGTATAACGCTTCAAAAACTGGTCACTGCTTACTGGTCACTGGTCACTGAATCATGAACATACTTTTAACGGATAAATGCAGTAATAACTGTCCTTACTGTTTTGCAAAGGAAAAACTGGAAGAAGACAGCAGATTAAACCAGATGCCTCTTGAAAATTACAGAAAGGTACTGGATTTTCTTAAAAAATCCAGAAATCGTTCTGTAAAACTTCTGGGCGGAGAACCTATGCTTCACTCTGATATCAGAGAAATAATCAATATGACTTTAGAGGACAATGATTTTGAGAGTGTCGTAGTATTCAGCGGAGGTATTTTTGATAAATCCCTTGTTCATCTTCTTACAAATGAAAAGATTCATGTCGTGCTGAATACAAATCATCCTTCTGATTATGAGGAGGGAAAGTGGGAAATATTCATGAAGAATCTGGATTATATGATTTCTCTGGGAGTTGACGTAACACCGGGATATAATATATATAAAACTGATTTTGAATATGATTTTATTCTTGAACTTCTGGAATATTATAAACTGAAGAATTTAAGATGGACTGTAGCTGTTCCCATGCATTCCTATGAAAATCGTCACGTTCCTTTTGATGATTACAGAAAAATGGGAAAAAGAATTACTGAATTTTTATTGAAATTTGCCGATATGGGTGTTGAGTCAAGATTGGATTGTTTTTTACCTTTATGTACCTTTAATGATGCAGATTATGGTAAACTCATAAAAACCTTTCCTTCTATGGCAAAAGGAGGTTTCTGCAGGCCAGCTATTGATGTAGGGCCTGATCTCACTGTGTGGAGGTGTTTTGCCATATCGAGTTATGAAAATGTAAGCCTTGAAAATTTTGCCAATTTAAAAGAACTTACAGGTTTCTTTATGTCATCTTTTGATCATTATAAATGGCATATATGGCCGGAACAGTGTGAAAAATGTAAATACAGACTGTCCCGGATTTGCCAGAGTTCTTGCCTTGCTTTTAAAGTAAAGGAAATAAAAAAATTCGTAGAAGAAGAGAAATCAGCTATGTCCGTTCTGGCAGAAGCAAAGGAATTGTTTGATAAAAACGATATTGTCTCTGCCTCTGTAAAATATAAAGAAGGTATGACTCTTGCGCCGAAAAGTATTAAAATAAAAGCCGATAGTTCTTTCTTTTATATAAAAACAGGAGATTTTTTGACTGCCGGAAAACTCCTTGACGAAATTGAAAAAGAATATCCTGATTATTCCATAATTCCTATTTATCGTGGTATTATCAGCGAAGAAGAGAAAGATTATCCGGCAGCCATCAGAAATTACCGTAAAGCTCTGAGATTATGTCCGAAAGAAAATGATCTGAAAGAAAGAATAAAGAAAGTAAGAAGTCTTCAAATCCTTAAGATGGGATTTATTTGAGAACCGTGACTGGTGAGGCGTTATGGAGGTAAGATTCTCCTGTTTCGTTTAGCCGGCTCGATCTTAAGATTTTATTAAAATGGAGGAAAGTTTTCAGTAATCAGTAATCAGTGAGCAATAAAGTATTGTTCTAAACTATGAAGTTTTAACTACCCGCTCACTGGTCACTGGTCACTGGTCACTGGTCACTGTCATGATTTACTGTGATAAATGTGGTTACCAGAACAGAGATAGTGCAAGATTCTGTAAAGGATGTGGCGGAGATGTAATTCCCACTACACCTACAGGTATTTTACAGTCAGGTACACTCCTTGATAACCGTTATGAAATAAAAGGTATGATAAAATCAGGCGGTATGGGAGCTGTTTATGAGGCTCTCGATCACAGATTTGATAAAATTCGCTGTGCCGTAAAGGAAATGATAGGTACCAGTACAAAACCTGAAGACATGGAATATATGAAGGAAAGCTTCAGGAAAGAAGCAAATATCCTCAGAGATCTCAGGCATATAAATCTTCCTGTAGTAATAGATTATTTTATAGAAGCAGGCCGTTATTATATTGTAATGGATTATGTTGAAGGTAAAGACCTTGAAACTATTATGCGCAGCTATAGAAGAGTGCCGGAAAATCTTGTAATAGAATGGTCCAAACAGATACTTGATGCCCTTTATTATCTTCACAGTCAATCACCTCCGTTAATTTACAGGGATATGAAGCCCGGAAATGTAATGCTCCGTACCTCAGACAACAGAATTCTTCTTGTAGACTTCGGGATAGCAAGGGCAGTTGTTCGAGACAGTGAGAATATTATGACAGTTATAGGCACACCTGCTTATGCTCCTGATGAATTGTTTCAGGGTAAGCCGGAGGAAAGATCAGATTTATATTCTCTTGGAGCAACTATGCACTGTCTTTTAACAGGTGTGGTACCTGTAGCTCCCTTTTCTTTTAAGCCTGTGAGAGAACTAAATTCAGATGTTTCAGAAGAACTTGAAGCCATAGTTATGAAAGCTCTTTCTATGAAAGTAGAAGGCCGATATAGAAATGCAAAAGAAATGAAAGAAGCACTTCTGAAATTACCTGAATATGAAGAAACAGAAATGACTATTCCACTGATGATTTCAGAGGGAACTTCTTTCTCTCTGACACAGACAGAAAAACCTCTGCTGACGCCGACAGAGAAGTCTGTTGTGCCACAGACAGAGAAACCGGCCTTACCTCCTATTCTTCCCTGTGACTCTTTTACGGCACAGGAAAATAAAATGGAAGTAAAATCTGAAATTCCTTCCATAGTTCATAAAAAACCAACAAAAGAGATTCCTCAACAGGTAGAATTTCCGGTTCATAAAAAACCAACAAAAGAGATTCCTCAACAGGTAGAATTTCCGGTTCATGAAAAATCAACAAGAGAAATTCCCCGTCAGGTAGAATCATTAAAGCCTGTGAAAGGCAGATCCTTTCTTATGACTGTTCTAACGGTTGTAGTGATTGGAGGTGTTACCTTATTTGCAGGTTTAACAATTCTCTGTCTTATAATCTGGGTGGTTTTCGGTCACACTTTTGAAAAGAAATATAATAACTGGAAGGGACGTGAATTATATAATCAGGCCAGATATGAAGAAGCAATTAAATATTACAATAGAACCCTTGAGATTGATAAAAATGATAGAGAAGCTTTGAGTGGAAAGAAAGGGATTTTGCTGAAAGAAGGAGATGAATTATATAATCAGGGTAAATATGAAGATTCTCTTGAATCTTATGAGAAAGTGCTTGCTCTTGATGAAAATGATCCTTCTGCTTTACAGGGGAAAGCCTCTGTTTTTAAGGCTCAGGGAGATGATGCGTGCCTGAATTATAAATATAAAGAAGCCATTGAATATTATGATAAAGCTCTGAATATTTCTTCTGATTATAAAGATGCTTTAAATGGGAAGAAAAATGTATATATAGTGCAGGGAGATGAATTTTACGATCAGGGAAAATATTTAGAATCTGTCAGATATTATAATAAAGCCCTTGATGTAGACTCGGATGACGCCTATGTATGGTTTATAAAGGGCTGGAGTCTTAAATTGATGGGACATTATGAAGAAGCTCTGAAATGTTTCAATAAAACTGTCACTATCGATGCAACATATGTTGATGCATGGAGAAGCAAGGGAGATGTTTTAAAGGATCTGGAGAATTATGCAGAGGCTATTATTGCTTACGATAAGGCTCTTAAGATTGATCCAAAGTGGGTTGATGCCTGGTGTGGCAAAGGAAATGTTTTATATAACCAGGCATATTACGATGAAGCTCTGAAATGTTATGATAAAGCTCTGGACATTTCTCCTGAACATAAATATTCGTGGAATGGTAAAGGAAATGTTCTCTATTCCCGGGGGCATTATGAAAAAGCCATAGAATATTACGATAAAGCCCTTTCTATTGATCCTGATTTTGAAATAGCAAGGAATAACAGGGAAAATGCCATGAAAGCTATGGGAAAATATTGAATATTCACCTGTCGTATAATAAGCTAAAAATTTACATTTTTTTAACATATTTTTATTGTATTTTTCTCTGAAATAATTTAGTATTTTAATGGATTCTTATAATGGAACAAAGGGGGATTTCTCTTTTATGGATATAAATACTTCATATAAAATACAGGAACCGCTTAACAGACAATCAGTAAAAACTTCTGATGGAAAATCGGACGGAATAAAGGACAGTGTCAGTATTTCCAGAGGAAATATTGAAGGTACCTGTATTATTATGCCGCCCAGGAATTTTACCTGTTCTGCTGCCGGTATTTCAGCTATGGAATTAAAAGAAGAAAATTTGAAAAATCAGAATGTTAAAATAGAAGAGAAATTTTCTTCTCTGGGTGCTTTTGTTGCAAAACTCGAACCATCTCAGAAAGAAGAGTTACAAAAAGCCGGATATAATGTATATGAAGATAAGGTTGAGCGGTGGATTCCTGAACCTTCATTAGAAGAAGAACTTCAGAGTGCCCCTTCATCTGAAGAAAGTCCCCTGTCAAAACTGAGAACAGAACATAAAGGTATATTTGAAACTCATGATCCTGTATTTGAGAAATATACCGGGAAAGGTGTCGGTATAGCTGTTATAGATACAGGTATATATCCTCATCCTGATCTTGGAGATAGAATAACAGGGTGGGTGGATATGGTAAATGATAAAGCCGTACCTTATGATGACGGAGGTCATGGAACTCATGTGGCGGGAGATGCGGCAGGTAACGGTAAACTATCGGGAGGAAAATATCGTTCTTTTGCGCCGGACGCCAATCTTATCGGAATAAAGGTTCTGGCAGGAAACGGCAACGGCACTACATCAGCTCTTTTAAAAGGTATAGAATGGGCTATAAAACATAAAGATGAATATAATATAAAAGTAATAAATGTATCCATAGGTCATCAGGCAGCAGACTATTCCCAGGACCCTACCGATCTTGCTCTTGAAGAAGCGGTAAAAGCAGGTATCACGGTAGTAACCGCTGCAGGTAATTATGGCCCCAATCAGGGTACTGTAAGCGCTCCCGGAGATGATCCTTTTCTTATAACGGTAGGAGGTACAGATAACAGAGATACTGCTGATAAGACAGATGATACAATACTGTCCTGTTCTTCAACAGGGCCGACTCCTATGGGACTTACGAAACCTGATATCCTTGCCCCTGGAGAACAGGTAATTTCCCCCCTTTCTCCCGGCTCAAATGCTGAGAAAGATGCTCTTTCTATGGCAGAGAAATTTGAAAGTTATAAATTCCTTAACTCTCTGACTGATGAACAGCTTATGAAGATTCCCGATAAAGATCTGGCAGGCTACGGATTCTGGGAAAGTACAATAAAAGAATTTAAATCTTCCCCACAGGCAGCCAGAAAGGTTCTGGAGCGAAATATTTATTATCAGTCCAGAATGCCTTTACTGGAAAAAAGTGCCTATGTAGGTCTTTCCGGGACTTCTATGGCAACACCTCTAGTCTCCGGCCTTGTTGCTGCCATGTATGAAGCAAATCCTTTTCTTACCCCCGGTGAAGTGAAAAATATTTTAATGTCTACAGCAGATAAGATTTCGACTTTAAATGATAATCAGCAGGGGGCAGGATATTTTGACCCTAAAGAAGCAGTTCTCAAAGCAGAGGAATTAAAGAATTTGAAACAGCAAATTTCATAAGTTTTATTTATTTACCTGACCTCCAGGCAATATCAAATATCTGATTTGTAGACGGTACAGGTGGAGAATTCCGGAGTCTTTAAGTTAAATTATGAAAAAAGATAAAATAAAAAAAATCTTTCTTTCTCAGGTTATTGCCTTTATTCTTTTTCTATTATGCCTTTTTTTATTCCCTCACAGATGGTGTGAAAAAGATGGTATGGAATGGTACAATAATGACCCTGCCCTTCAGAAAAAACTTGCATCAAGTGTTGAAACCTGGGTTAACGGGGAATTAAAATCATCCGATTACGCCACAGGTGATAAACTTTTCAGCGGCGAGTGGCTTTTCGGCACTTATATGATGGCAGCCATGGGGTTCGGGCAGATGGCTCTTTCTTATCCTGAAATGAAAGACCACTATCTTTCTCTTATGAACAAATGTATAGAAAAAATACTTTCTCCTTCTGTGAAAGAATATGACCGTATGTCCTGGGGAGAAGATCCGATAGATACACTTGACGGCCCGAATGATCATATTGCCTATCTCGGTTATTTTAACCTTGTTTTAAGCTTCAATCATTTTATTGATCCAGACAGTAAATTTAAAGAACTGAATAAAAAGATAAC
>CALARM010001052.1 GCA_937888925.1 uncultured Synergistia bacterium
GGAACTCTTCCGAACCATGTTGCCGATTATGCGCCCGGACAAAATTACTCCGGTTCTGTTCCGTCATATGATGTTCCTGCCGGAACTCTTCCGAACCATGTTGCCGATTATGTACCTGCCAGAACAGAACTTTCCCAGAGAGACCAGCTTGTTCAGAGTGATTATGGTCAATATAATAATACCTCCAGTTCTGCTCCAAAATACGATGTTCCAGCCGGAACTCTTCCGAACCATATGGCCGATTACGCCCCTGAACTAACAGAGGCTGAAAAACAGGCAATGAAAGCAAAGGAACCTGTTTATATCTACGGTGATGACGGTAAAGTGCAGACTTATATTCCTAACGGTGACGGCACATATTATAGAAGAACCATAACAGGTGGACAGATGCATGACAGTGAAGGTAATGTGAAGGTCTATCATAGGAGTCATGTGACAAATAGTGACGGCGATCTTGAGGATGTGTTCGTAGAAGCCAGTCGTTATTCTTAATAGAATAATAGGGGATAAGGACGATATGGAACTCCATGAATACTATGAATTTCATTGAAACAATAATAGGTCCGATATAGATATAAATATTATTATTTAACAGATAATCAATCACCAGTGGTGTAAAGATAAACTCCTCTTGTTCGTTTTATGAGAGAAAGGGGAGTTTTTTATATCACTTTTTTATCAAAGATTGTCTGAAGTCTTTTATAATCGGGAACATTTTTTTATTAATATAAAAAGTTAACATTTTTTTAACAATATAGGGCTTGTTACTGTAGTTTTTTTTATATACTATTAAGATATAAATGATTTTATATTTATTGATGATATAAAGGGTATGGCTCTAGAAGATTTGGGAGTAAGTTTTTGATCTACGGGATTTCAAAGAGATGCTGAAGTCCAGGAAAATGAACGATCTCTTGATCTTATGGCAAAAAATCTCATGCCCGATGTGTCTGGTGTTAAAGGGCCTATTGATATAGTAAATAAGAGATTTGTCATTTATAAGCCGAAAACCATGGATAGTTATTCTATATAAATTACAGATTATATGAAAAGTCACGGGAAATAATAAAAATGAGTCCTGGGGCTTTTTATTTTAGATGTGTTAAATTGACCTTTCGTTTAATGGGAGAAACCATTGTAATTGTTTTATGTTTGTCTTCTTTATATCTTATTATAGTTGCCGGGTAAAATTTTGTTTGAAAAGGTTGTATAAAAAGGTGGTTTAAGTGAATTTATCTATAAATTGTGTGTGTAATCTTCCGGACCTTATACCGAGAGAACTATTGTTCAGTGATCCTGTAAAATGTGATCCCAGAATATCTCCTGACGGTAAAAAACTGGCCTATCTTGCACTTGAAAATAATGTAATGAATATCTGGATTAAATCTGTTGACGGAGATGATGACAGACCTGTTACCGATTTTAAAAAGGGTTGTGTGCTTTATTATATCTGGACCAGTGATAAATATATTTTTTATATTTACGACATGGATTGTAATGAAACTCATAATCTTTACAAATTAAATATAGAAAATAATGAAAGTAAGCCATTAAAGATATCCAAAAAATTAAGATTTATAAATTTTGATTATCATAAAGATTTTCCTGATCAATTGATAGCTGCAATGGCTCTGGGCAATACGGCCCATTTGTATCATATTGATTTAGCCTCAGATAATATTACGTTGATTTATGAGAATCCCGGCAATATATATGACTGGCTCGTAGATAATAAACGAAATGTCATAGGCATAATACTGGTTAACGATGATAATTATATGGAATTTATAGTAAGGCACGGAGAAAAGGATGAGTGGAAGAGCCTTGTCAGATGGAGTATCAACGATATGGCTATGAGCAGATGTATCAGATGCTCAAAAGATAATAATTATATCTATATGATAGATGCCCATAATTGTAATACAAGCCGGTTGATCAGGGTTGAAATAAATACGGGAAAAGCAGATCTTATAGTCTGCGAACCTGAATATGATATAAATCCATGCCTTAATGGCCCTCAGGTAAATAAATCTTATTTAGATGAATTTTATCCGGTTCTGTTCAACCCTGATACCTGGTCTGTTCAGGCAGTTTCCATTAATAAATTCAGGAGCGAATGGATTATTTTAGATGATTCCATAAAAGAAGATTTTACTGTTATACAAAAATTGAAAGACGGGGATTTTTTTATTACGAGCCGTGACAGGGCCAATGACAGATGGGTCTTAAGTTTTAATATGGATAACGGACCTGTAAGCTATTATCTCTTTGACAGAACATTAAAGAAAGAAGTCTTTCTTTTTTATGACAGACCTGCTTTAAATGATTATAGATTTGCTTCTATGGAAGAACTATCTTTTACTTCCAGAGACGGATTGACTGTTCACGGCTATATAACCTTTCCTCCCGGTGTTGCAAGGAAAAAACTTCCTGTAATTCTCTTTGTTCATGGCGGCCCATGGTATCGTGATAAGTGGGGATATGACCCGACTGTTCAGTGGATTGCAAACAGAGGATATGTGTGTCTCCAGGTTAATTACCGCGGTTCAACAGGATATGGTAAAGATTTCCTGAATGCTGGAAATAAGGAATGGGGAGGGAAAATGCAGAATGACCTTGAAGATGCAGTTAAGTGGGTTATAGAAAAAGGTATAGCAGACCCGGCCAGAGTTGCCATATACGGTCATGGTTACGGAGGTTTTGCTGCCATGGCAGGAGCAACCTTTACGCCTGATCTCTTTTGCTGTGCCATAGCAGTAGGATGTTTCGGAGATCTTACCACTGTAATTCAGGCAATACCGACATACAGGAAAGATTCTGTTAAACAGATGCTTGAACGGGTAGGAGACCCTCAGAGAGACAGAGAACTCTTACTATCCCGTTCTCCTTTTTATAAGCTGGATAATATAAAAATACCACTTATGATTGCATACGGACTTAAAAGCCGTACAATTAAATCATCTGAACCTTACAGGATTGTGAGTACATTACAAAGTAAAGGGATTAATTTAGAACATATAGTTTTCCCTGATGAAGGTCATAAAATAGTTAAGAAAAAAAATCGTATCAAACTCTATGCTGTTGCGGAAAGGTTTCTGGCAAAACACCTCAAAGGCCGGTATGAAGCAGGAGAACATATAAAGGACATATATATAGCCAGTCCTAAAGATAATATTCTTGATGACAGAAGAGTTATAAATAAAATCGTGAGAGAAGGGGATAAAGATGCTTTTGAACATATGATGGATTATTATAAAAAACCTGTACTGAAACATTTGTATAATATGACCGGCGACTATGAAATGAGTATGGAACTGCTGCAGGAAACTTTTTTGAAAGTGTGGTTATATCTTGATTCCTATAGTTTTTTCGATGGCATATCTTTTGCTTCCTGGTTATTCAAAGTTGCTTCAAATGTAGCCAATAGTTACGGAACAAAAAAATATATGATAAATAGTGAAATGGAAATCGATGAAATAGATTTAGCAGATAGCTGGAAAACAGATGTGGAAAATAAAGTTTTAATACAATCTATGGTAAATTCCCTGGAATATCCTTTTAAAACGGCCATATATCTTCGTTATATAGAAGAGCTTGATTATAAAGAGATCGCTTCTATAATGAATACAAATATCGGCCAGGTAAAGAACTACCTGTTCAGAGCAAAAAAATCAATTCTTAAATCATTTACGAATCTTCAAGAACCTTTTTTATTTACCGGCTCATAAAATTATAATTTTTTTATTTTAAGAAACTTTATTTTATTATTATTTGACCTTTAGAATCAATTTGAAAAAAAAATTTAAAACCTCTTGAAAAACCATTAAAGTGTGTTATAATACTCTCAAATCAGAGAGGTTTTAGC
>CALARM010001053.1 GCA_937888925.1 uncultured Synergistia bacterium
AACCTTTTATCAGTAAAGAAGAGCCTTTAAGACTTGAATTGAATCATTTCATACAGTGTATTACTGAAGGTAAAAAACCTATAGTTTCCGGTGAAGAAGCAGGTAATGCCCTTACTCTTGCTCATAAAATACTGGAAAATATGGAAATGACCAATTTAAGGTTGGATAAGAGTTTTCTGGATTTACATAAAGACTGTCATTAATTATTTTAATGGTATAGGAATTTTCATTTTTAATGGCGTAAAATAAAGCTTTAGATGAAAATTAAGTAGAGGCGGTTTATCTAAATAATTTATAAAGGAGGCTGTGAGATAGGGATATTCTATCAGTAGAGTGCTGTTTTTATAAACAGTTAGATAGAGCTTCCGCAGTTGTAATTGTTATGAAAATAGATGAAAGAGCAATAGTTTCACCAAAAGCAATTATCGGGTCCGGTGTGGAAATTGGACCTTATAGTATTATCGGTGATAATGTTAAAATTGGAAATAATACTGTTATTGGTCCTTTTGTTCATATTAAAGGATGGACTGAAATAGGCAGTGAATGCAGAATTTATTCAGGTGCTGTCATTGGTTCTGCCCCTCAGGATTTGAAATATAAAGGTGACAGGAGTTTTGTAGTTATAGGCAATAACACTGTACTTCGCGAATATGTCACTGTTAATCGTCCTACGACACCTGAAAACAGTACTGTTATAGGCAGTGGAGCTTTTCTTATGGCTTATGTTCATGTAGCCCATGATTGTGTTGTCGGAGATGACGTTGTTATTGCAAATTCAGTCGGACTTTCCGGACATGTAAAGGTAGGACATAAAGCTGTTCTTGGAGGTTTTGTAGGAGTACATCAGTTTGTTCGTATCGGAAAAATGGCAATGGTAGGTGGATATACCAAACTGGTTCAGGATGTAGTTCCGTTTATGATGGCAGACGGGCAGCCTGCCAGTGTTTACAGTATAAATGTTCATGGTTTGCGCCGTCAGAAGATATCTTCAGAAATAAGAAAAGATTTGAAACTTGCGAATAATCTCTTATTTCATTCAAATTTAAATCTATCTCAGGCAATAGAGAAGATCAAATCAGATATAAAGAAGTCAGAAGAAATAGAAGAGTTATTAAAATTTATTGAGAATCCTTCCAGACAGGGAATACTGACAAGAACAAGAAAAGATAATAAGAATTTTTCCGATGATGACCCGGATGATATGTGATATTTTAGCTATCAGCGTTCAGCTTTTATGCAGTATCAGACTGAGGGCTGATAGCATTGAAATTTTTTATGTCTAAAAAGATCTTAATTATATCCGGTGAACATTCAGGAGATTTTTACGGTGCCGCCCTGGCACGGGATTTAAGAAAAATTGACCATACTCTGTTGATTGCAGGTATTGGCAGTTATCTTATGAGGGAGGCAGGCGTAGAAATACTCTATGATAGTTCTCAGTGGAGTGCCGTAGGTTTACTTGAATCTTCTGTTAAAATTCCCGGATTGCTATGGGTTTTTGATAGATTGAAGAGGTACATTTTAAAACATAAAATAGATTTGATCGTATTAATAGATTTTCCGAGTTTTAATATGCGCCTTGCCAGATTTGCAAAAAAACATAATATTCCTTCTGTTTACTATTTCCCTCCTTCTGCATGGACAGATAAAACCGATAGAGCCATAGAAGTTTCTTCTACTGTTAACAGGGTTATAGCTACATTTTCTTATACAGTTGACACTTATAAAAAGGCAGGAAAAGAAGCAATTTTTTACGGCCATCCTGTCATGGGAAAACTCAGACCATCTATGAATAGAGAAGAAGCTCTTAAATTTTTTGATCTTTCTCCTGATAAATTATGTATAAGTATTTTTCCGGGAAGCAGAAATCATGAAATCACCCGTATGTTACCTGTTTTCATAGAAGGAGCAGGGATTATAAAGAAAGAATTGCCTGAATTGCAGTTTGCCGTATCATGTGTTTCTGAATATATGAAAGAGAAAATAAAATATTATCTGGAAAAATATAATTTCGATGCAAAAATTATTACAGGTTACTCCTATGATCTTATGAATATATCACATTTCATTATTGCTACATCTGGGACAGTTACCCTTGAAGCAGCTTATTTTAATGTTCCTATGGTTATCGGATATAAAATTTCTCGTCTATCCTGGTTTATAGCTTTAAGAACCCTGCATTTACCTCCTTATGCAGGATTGCCAAATCTTATAGCCCGTAAGGAAATAGTTCCGGAATTTATACAGAATAATCTCTCTCCCCGGGCTATAGCAGAAAAATCACTGGAAATTCTTTCTGACTCTGAAAAAATAAAACATATGAAAGAAGAATTAAGTAAAGCCATAAAAACACTCGGTTCTCCTGATGCAGGTGACATGATTGCAAAAGAGATTTATTCTATGGTGAAGGGCTAATTTCGTGACGCGTAACGCGTAACGCGTGACGGGAGGAGATGATACATGCAAAATATCTGGTGCATTACTAAATACCGCACCAGAGAAATTAGTAACCATTTTATCAGCTTCTGCCTGACAGGCTCTTACGAAGAAAAATA
>CALARM010001054.1 GCA_937888925.1 uncultured Synergistia bacterium
TCTTATTATATCAGTCTTCATATTATTATTTCAGACATCCTGCACTCCCGGTAAAGGGCCGGCACAGTTCAATACATCCATATCCATATCTGATGTATTGAAAGACCACAGTACAGAGGGATTTGAACTTGCTGTAAAACCGGGGATTTTTTCTTTCCCTTCGGATCATGGCCCTCATGAAACATTTAAAACAGAATGGTGGTACTTTACAGGTAATTTAGATACTAAAGAAGGACAGCATTTCGGATATGAACTTACCTTTTTCAGAACAGCTCTTTCGGCAAAAACATTACAGAGACAGTCATGGTGGTCATCAAAAAATATATATATGGCCCATTTTGCCATAAGTGATGTAAAAAACAGGTCTTTCTATGCTTTTGACCGGTTCAGTCGTGACGGACTTTCACTGGCAGGAGCACAGAGTAAACCTTTTAAAGTATGGCTTGAAGACTGGATTGTATCGGGAGAAAATACATTTCCTATGGTGTTAAATGCTTCAGAGAAAAATATTTCTATAAATCTTAACATGTCAGCGGAAAAACCTGCAGTTCTTCAGGGAAATAAAGGTTTAAGCCAGAAAGGCCCTTCCAGAGGTAATGCATCATATTATTACTCCTATACAAGATTGAACACAGAAGGAATTATCAAAATAAAGGATAACAATTTTCATGTAAATGGTCTTAGCTGGATGGACAGAGAATGGAGCACAAGTTCTCTGGAAGCAAACCAGATCGGATGGGACTGGTTTGCCATTCAATTATCAGACGGCAGAGAAGTTATGTACTATCAGATGAGAAAAAAAGATGGAACAATAGAACCTCTCAGTAACGGTACTCTTATAAATACCGATGGCACAGGTAAATACATTTCATTGAATGATGTAAAATTACAGGTAATTGATTACTGGAAAAGTTCTGACGGTAAAGCAATATACCCGTCTGAGTGGTATTTAAACATTCCTGAGGAAAAAATAAAACTCCATATTATACCATATATGCCTGATCAGGAACTAAATCTTACAGTAAGATACTGGGAAGGAGCCGTAAAAATAAAAGGAACATGTAAAGAAAAAAATATTTCAGGTAATGGTTATGTTGAATTAACCGGTTACAATCAATAACAATAGTTGACAATAATTTCCAACACATTAAAAATTACTAATCATTGACTAATAAGTATTTAATGATATAATGATAGAATTTTAACGTCGTGAGTCGTGAGTCGTGAAAAGTGAAAAGTGAAAAGTGAAAAGTGAAAAGTGAAAAGTGATTGGCAGGGGCGAACTGTGGTTCGACCGGTACCCGGTGAAAATATGCATTACGCATCACACATTACACATCACGATATAAATACTTAAAAAAGGAGCTTAAACATTGCGTATTATAGACTTAGAAGTATTAATAGCCGTACTGATCATTGCAAGAGTTCTTATAAACCCTTCGAAGATTGCAAAAAAATGGAAAGATATAACAAAAGAATATCTTGATTCTATAATTACATCTGCTCTCATAGCACTATTTTTAATAACCTATATTGTAAGAACATCCTACATACCTTCAGGTTCTATGAGACCTACCTTTGTTCCTGTAGACTATATACTGGTAAATAAATTCATCTATAGATTCAGTGAGCCGAAAAGAGGAGATATAATAGTATTTCGGCCACCTCACAAAGAAAATAGCCCTGACTATGTTAAAAGGCTTATAGGACTTTCCGGCGAAACACTGGAAGTAAAAGATGGAATTGTATTAATAAACGGACAGCCACTTAAAGAAGATTATATACCGGAAGACCAGAAGCCATGGTATAATTATGGCCCTGTAAAAATACCGGAAGATAGCTATTTTATGATGGGTGATAACAGAAATAACAGTGAAGACAGCCATGTATGGGGTTTTCTCCCCAGAAAAAATATTGTAGGTAAAGCTTTCTGTATCTTCTGGCCTGCCTGGAGAGCAAAATTATTATAACCTGTATTCCACTGTTTCATTTAAAGGTCTTCTTTCAGGCATAGAAGGTTCTTCTGCAGGAAAACCTATGGGAATAATGGCTACAGGTCTGAATT
This sequence comes from uncultured Synergistia bacterium, assembly GCA_937888925.1. Next base: position 2,066 of record CALARM010001054.1, read on the forward strand.
CATTCCAGTTCAATCCGAGTAATTCCGCCGCTTCTACTTCATCAAAAGCACCTACCCACACAGAACCAAGACCGAGAGCAGTAGAGGCGAGAAGTATATTCTCTATGGCAGCTCCTGTATCATGTAACATAAATAATTCTGTTCCCCTTTTTCCATAAGGAGCAATATGCCCTGAATCACAGCATACAACTATAAGTAAAGAGGCACTCATAACACTTGCCTGTCCCCACGCTGCCCTGGAAAGATTCTCTATTAATTTTTTATTCCTCACAACTATAAAGTGGCAGCTCTGTAAATTGCCGGCTGAAGGAGCCAGTATGGCTGCTTCAAGAATCTTATTTACATAATCATCAGATACCGTCTGAGAGGTAAATTGCCTTATACTTCTCCTTTTTCTTATAGCTTCAAAAAGTTCCATCAAAAACACACTCCTTAATATTTTTATGTTATAATTATACCATAAGTAGCGAGTAGTGAGTAGTGAGTAGTGAGTAGTGAAAAGTGAGGAGTTACAAGTTACATTATCCTTCACTTTTCTCATATAAAAAACTTCTACAGTCAGGAGAGTCATTTATGAAACATGTAAAACTCGGCTTTATTAATTATACAAATACTGTCCCTGTCTATTACGGTCTTCTTACAGGGAAAGTCAAATTCGAAGGACATATTATTAAAGAGATACCGGGAAAACTCAACAGAATGCTAAAAGAAGGAGAACTTCATATAAGCCCTGTCTCCTCTATAGAATATGCCAGACATCAGAAAGATTATTATCTATTAAATAATTTTTGCATAAATTCAACAGGTTATGTAAAAAGCGTATTACTTGTAAGTAAATACCAGATAGAAGAACTGAATGAGAAAATCATAGGGCTTACACCTGCCAGTGAAACATCAAGAGCACTTCTTAAAATCCTCTTTTCAGATTATTATAATATAAAACCTCTATATATAGATCTGAACAGGACGACTTTAACAGAAGAATCAGTAGACGGAGCTCTTTTGATAGGTGATGATGCTCTGAATTTTTCCAATCCTGATTATCCATACTCTTTCGACCTGGGCAATTTGTGGAAAAAGAATACAGACATGCCTGTAGTATTTGCAGTATGGGCAGTAAGAAAGGATTTTGCAGAGAACGACAACGAAGCAGTAAGGAAAATAGAAGAAATGCTTTTGGAATCCTATGAATACGGGCTAAATAACAGGGAAGGCATTATAGAATTTGCAAAATCAATATGTCCTGAACCTGAGTGTACCTATAAAGATTATTTCAAACACCTGGGATATAAATTTACGGAAGAAAAAAGAAAAGCTCTTCTATTTTTCTATGAAAAAGCTTCAAAACTCGGGCTATGTGAAGTATGTAACAAACTGGAATTTTTCACATAAATATACACACGTGAGTAGTAAATAAAATTTTTATTTACTACTCACCACTCACTGTTAAAATATTGGCAATAAGGTTGCCAGAAATCTCAGTCCTATGCAGACAAGACCTGCTACCAGAAGTACAGCCCCCCAGATTCTGAAAAGATTATCACTTTTCTCTATAAAAAGTTCCATCCAGTCTTTCATTTTCCATGGAAATGCTACATAGAGGATTCCTTTTATCACAAAAATTATACCAATAACCATAAGAACAAAATTTCTAATCAAATGTAAATCAACTCCTTTCCCTTCCTTTATTTTACCATAAATAAAGGGAAAAATAAATATGATTGATTTAAATATTCATTTCTACTATAATATCTTCAATAAT
>CALARM010001055.1 GCA_937888925.1 uncultured Synergistia bacterium
TCTTTGTTCTGCAATAATTCTGCAATTTTATTTTCATCGAATTCAGCCACTTTATCCACATCAAAATCTGCGAAGGCTTTTCTGAAATGTTCTCTTTTCCTGAGGACTGTAAGCCAGCTTAAACCTGCCTGAAAGGAATCAAGGACAATAAATTCGAAGAGTTTTCTATCATCGTGTAAGGCCACTCCCCACTCTGTATCATGATAGCTATTCATAAGGGGATCATCTTTTGTCCATGGACATCTATGTTTCATTTTCTTCTTCTTTCTATGATTTTTTTTATAGAACCATGCCGGAAAACTTCTTCCCATTGCGGACAGGTTCATTGACGTAATATTCACTCTGACCGTTGAATTTCCTTTACGGTCCGAAAAGCTTCACCAAGTGAATTTTCCAGTGCAGGCAGACCCTGGCCGTCACTGTGAGAAAGATATATGGAACCAATCTTTTTCTTTATGGCAGGGAGCCATTTTGTATACATGTAAGGCCTGTTTATAATAATTGCATGACCCCATCTGGTAAGATAGACTTCTTCAAGGTATTTTGTACTTCCCGGCAATATTTTCTCAAAAGCATTTACTATTCTGCCTGCTATATGTTCTTTAGAATCCAGCATCATATGACATCTTCCCATAACAGGATTTTTATATGGAGCAAAACATGTGATAATCTGGCTCTTTTCCTTCTTTTTTCCTGGATTTTCCGGCCAGCCGGTAGAAGCGAAATCTGTAAAAGAACGTGCATCAGGTGCTGTTGTAATATATGAAGAAGAATAAACACTTCTGTTAAAACGAAGATTTGCCGTTATATATGAACCATATCCCTGGGAGCGGAGTGCTTCTTTCTGCCCGTCTGAAAGACTATCTATCAGTCTGGATGCTATAAAATAGGGTGTTGCAATTACTACCTTTTTTGCTTCAACTGCTCTGGCCTGACCCTTCTCGAAATAATAAACAGAAATTTTATCATCACTTTTCTGTTTTATTTTATAAACATAAGAAGAAGTTTTGATACGGTTTTTACCTGCTCTGTCAATTCCTCTTACAAGAGCCATGGCAATCTGAGAGTTACCTGCAGAAAAACTGTAAGTGTCTCCTTCAAGCTCTGACGAATAAAAATTAATCCCTCCGAAGGCAGAGACTGTATCTGAAGAGGCACCCATGGCAGAATAACAGTAACTGTCAATAAAAGATTTCAGTTCTTCATTTATATATGGTTTTAACCATTCTGCAAAGGTTATTTTATCCAGTTCCAGAGATGTAGATGATGTATTTTCATAGGGATTTTCCGGAAAATCAGAGCTGTTATATATTTTTTCCATGGCTTTCCTTAACATTAGCATTTTCTTTCTCAGTTCCGGCCTGAGACTTTTCATATTTTCTTCTTCAAAGGGTTCATTTACAAAATTATTGCCAATCTTCCATGTTTCTACAGGGCCTGCTACTTTAAAGGGTTTAATACCTGCTTCATCATAAAGAAGGCCATAATCTTCAGATACAGCTGAAAAATAGACAGAACCGATATTGAAAGATTTGCCTTCCCATGTGAGAGATTTTGCATTTCCCCCTGTTTTACTGTCATATTCCAGAACCATAATATCTCTGTCTCTGAGTTTATAGGCAACAGTAAGACCGCTCAGACCTGCTCCTATGACGACAAGATCTTTTTTCTCATCTGTCAGTGGAACGGCTGGAGTAAAGCCGTCGCGGAAGGTATGGGCTATGTCATAACTATCACCTGACCAGCCACTTATTTTATAAGAGATATTTTCTTCAGACCCTGTGGCAGGGAAAGTGTATTCTTCTCCTTTAGAGATGCCTGTAAATCCTGAAAGAACAAGGAAAATTCCTCCTCTCAGGAAATCACGACGGGTTACAGCATAAATTTTTTCTTCATTCTTTTTATTCATATCAGTAGAAGGGTAAATGGCCTGTATGTTTATGACACATAAGACATGACAGTTTTTTTACATCTTCCTCTGTATGCAGGCCTTTTACAATTCCTGTTTCACTTTCTATAATATCTTTTTCCCTGTCAAAAATTTCTTTATGACATGCAGTACAGCGATCATCAGGCATGGATTTAAGAGTTCTATTTTTCATAGCAAAGTAAAAATCCTGTTTTTTCATCTCTTCTTTTGAAAAAAAATGATGATATGTGTCTTTTATACCATGGGAACTTTTACTTATTATTACAGATACCGGATTTTTCCAGGAAGGAATATGACAGTCCCGGCAGGTAGCCCTCCTTTTCCCGTCAGAAATACCATGAGGTGAAACCTTCCAGCTTTCAACAGCAGGTCTGATTTCATGACAGATACTGCAGAAAGATGGTGTGGAAGTGAGTTCAACAGCGGGATAGATAAGAAGGACAGGACCGATAAGACATATGAAAATTATTATTTTGTATCTTTTTTTAATCCATTCAATGTTCACAGAGAGTAACCCTTCCGGTTTTTACAGAAATTAACCTTCTGAAAGAGAAAAAGGAAGTGCAGACAGAGCCTTCCGATTATAAAAAAACATAATCGAATCTGTATGGCTATATTAATGAATATGGTATAATTATAACATAAAGACCGGAAAAACAAAAAGACATTATGGTGATTTTAAAAATCTTGAGAATATAGGAAAATTCATTTTTTATGGCATAAATCAAGCTTTAGATAGAATTTTATCTGGAGACAATTATCTAAATAATTTGATAGGCAACATTTTACTTCATTAAATATTTTACCCTATGAATAATAACATATTACATGATTTACAGGAAAGAATAAAAGAACTTACTGCTTTACATAAAAGTAGCACAATCCTTCAGGATGATTCTAAGAGTACAGAAGAAATCATGGAGGAAATAGTAAACATATTACCTGACTCATGGCAGTATCCTGATATTACTGCAGGGAGTATTATTTTCGAAGGCAGGGAATTTAAGACAGACAATTTCATCAGAACTGCGTGGAGACAATCTGCTTTTTTTAATACCGGAGATGATAGAACGGGGATTATTGAAATATGTTATCTTCAGGAAAAACCTTTTGTCTTTGAGGGACCTTTTCTCAAAGAAGAAAGGGCTCTTATTGATTCCCTGGCAAATATGTTATCTTCCTATTCAGAAAGGAAAAAAGCAAAAGAAGCACTTAAAATAGCCTGTAATGAAATGGAACAGAAAGTCAAAGATAGAACTGAAGAATTAAGTAAATTGAATAAATCTCTGGAAGATGAAATTATTGAGAGAAAAAAAATAGAAGAAAAAATAAAAAAATACCAGGAAGAACTCAGGAAAATGACTCTGGAATTATCGCTGGCAGAAGAAAGGGAAAGACGTGTCATAGCTTCAAACCTGCATGATCATATAGGACAGGCTCTGGCAATAATCAAATTAAAATTATCTGCCCTTCAGGGTAATGCAATTTTCTGCGGTTTTGAACAGAATATTATAGAAATCAGAAAACTGCTGGATCAGACCATTCAATATACGAGAAACCTGACTTTTGAATTAAGCCCTCCTGTTCTTTATGAACTTGGCCTTATAGCTGCAATAGAATGGCTTGCGGAACAATCCCCGGTTAAATACGGCTTTAAAGTCAATGTAATTACAGAAGGGAATTCCATAGATCTTACAGATGAAATACAGATAATTTTATTTAAAGCCATAAGGGAACTTCTTCTTAATTCTGCCAAACATGGTAATGCCACTCTTGTAAAAATTTATATTAAATGGTATGAATATAAGATTGAACTGAATATAGACGATAACGGCACAGGTTTTGATAGTAAAGCTATAGAATCTACTTCTATAAGAAATACCGGATTCGGTCTCTTCAGTATAAGAGAAAGAATAAAATATCTTGGAGGGTATTTTAATATAAGTTCCGAACCGTCACAGGGAATAAAAGTTAAAATAGTTGTTCCCATAAAAACATCGGATAAAGGAGAAAATTGTGGAGATTAAAATTCTTCTGGCAGATGACCATAAATTATTCCGTCAGGGTCTGAGGACTTTACTGGAAAAACAGTCCGATATGACTGTAATAGGAGAGGCAAATAACGGTATTTTAACAGTAGAATTATCTGAAAAACTGTCACCTGATGTAATAATTATGGATGTCTCTATGCCGGGTATGAACGGCATTGAAGCTACAAGGAAGATTATTTCACATAATTCAGGGAGCAGAATAATTGCCCTTTCAATGCATGCAGACAAAAGATTTATTACAGAAATGTTAAAAAATGGCGCATATGGTTACCTTTTAAAAGATTCTGCTTTTGAGGAACTATCTCTTGCAATAAGAACAGTTATGAGAAATCAGACTTATCTTAGCAGTGCAATTACAGATATAGTAATAAAAGATTATATAAATATAAAAAATAAAGAAAATTCTGTGTTTACCATATTATCTTCCAGAGAAAGAGAAGTTCTTCAATTACTTTCGGAAGGTAAAACTACAAAAGAGATTGCTCTCTGCCTTCAGGTAAGCAGTAAAACCATAGAAACCCACAGAAAACAGATTATGGATAAATTAAACATCTACAGTATGGCAGAATTGACCAAATATGCAATCAGAGAAGGGATAACTGCTTTATAATATCGTGACTCGTGACATGAGAAAGCATACTATTAACTAAATTTTATCCTCAAACATAAACCGGTTCGTCGGTCATAGTTCATCCACAACCAGGAATGAAAATCTATCCTCCCGTCACGCAAATAAGGTTTATAGAAGTCAATAATCAGATTTTTCCTGATTGATTTAATAATTATCTGCTGTCATATTATTAAATATGACTGTATGGTCAAATTATAAAACAATCAGGAGGTATAATAAATGTTTGACACAGGTAATACGGGATTTATGCTCGTATCAACCAGTCTTGTAATGTTAATGACACCGGGACTGGCTTTTTTTTATGGAGGTCTTGTAGGAAGAAAAAATGTTCTTGCAATTATGCTTCAGAGTTTTGTATCTATGGGATGGACATCTGTTTTATGGTTTGCTTTCGGCTATTCCCTGTGTTTTTCAGGTGATGTTTACGGAATAATAGGAAATCTGGATAAAGCTTTTCTTCATGGCGTTAAACCGGAAGATATATATTCACCGACTAATAACATACCACTTCTGGTGTTTATCGCCTATCAGATGATGTTTGCCATTATCACTCCGGCGCTTATAACAGGAGCTTTTACAAACAGAATAAAATTTAATGCCTATATGATATTTTTAACTGTATGGTTGATTTTCGTATATTTCCCTATGGTTCATATGGTCTGGGGAGGAGGAATGCTTCAGAAGTGGGGCGTTCTTGATTTTGCAGGAGGTATTGTAGTTCATGCCATTGCAGGTATGGCTGCTCTTGCTTCGATATTTTTCGTAGGTAAAAGAAAAGTAGAGGAAAAAGGTCCTCACAGCATCCCTCTTGTAGCACTCGGAACAGGCCTTCTCTGGTTTGGATGGTACGGTTTCAATGCAGGAAGTGAACTTAAAGTCGATGGTATAACAGCTCTGGCATTTCTGAATACAGATACTGCAGCTTCCTTTGCTGCCATCACATGGCTTATTATGGCCTGGATTTTCGAGAAAAAGCCGAAATTTCTCGGATTACTTACAGGTTCTATAGCAGGTCTTGCCACTATAACACCTGCTGCAGGTTATGTATCAATACCATTTGCAGTTATAATAGGAATAGTTTCAGGCATAGTCTGCTATGGAGCTATAGGTCTCAAGAATAAAATGGGATGGGATGATGCTCTGGATGTATGGGGAGTCCATGGTGTTGGAGGCACTATAGGTGTCATCATGCTCGGCCTCTTTGCTTCCACTTCGGTAAATTCTGCAGGAGCCAATGGTTTATTCTTCGGAGGAGGAGGATTTTTTGTAAAACAGCTTGTTTCTGTTATAGGTGTGTCTATTTATGCTTTCATCTTTTCCTATATCGCTCTTATTGTAATAGATAAGATAACACCTGTCTGCACAACAGAAAAAGAGGAAGAAGCAGGCCTTGATACGTCACTTCACGGCGAAGAAGCCTATGTCTGACAGGCAGGGTGAATGAAAAATAAATTAGCCGGTATTTGCCGGCTAATTTATTTTTATAGGAATTTTCATTTTTTATGGCGTAAAATGAAGCTTTACATGAAATTTTCTCTGGAGACAGTTATCTAAATAATTTAAGAGTACAGGAATTTTTATTATTTTCATATGAATATTCTATAACAAATTTCTTTTTCATAGAAGATAAAATTAACTTTTATTTTTTTAGAAAATTTATGTTATAATTACCAGGAGCCTGTCCGAAAAATGGAGTAGAACCTGTTATAGACTCTGTTTAATTGGATGGTACAGGATTTTTTAAACATGTTCTATAGTCGTGCAACTTGAAAGAAAGCAGGTGTTTTTTTGTTACCTAAATCATCATATCTTATTTTTATCACAATTTTATGCTTTTTCTCTTTCTCTGGATGTAATCTCTTTAAAGGAGGAGTAAAACCGGTTCCATCAGAAACTCCTTTACCTTATGTCACTCCTTTACTTTCTGTCACTCCTCTGGAGCCTTCTCCCACAGCAACTGTTTTATTTACACCTTCTGCAAACCCTGCAAAAAAAATACAGCAGACTCCGTCTGTTACTCCTGTGCCCACACAGGAAGAAGATACAGGACTTTATCTTATAAATGATAGAACCTGGTACGGTTTTATAGATAAAACAGGGAAAGTGGTAATAAAACCTGTATTTTCAATGGCTACTGAATTTTCAGAAGGTCTCTCGGCAGTAATTACAAAAGATGGAAAGAAAGGATATATAGATAAAACAGGGAAAATGGTATTTGAAGCAAATTATGAGAGTTTATCCATCTTTTCCGATGGAGTGGCCATGGTGAAAATAAATTTTGATAACTATGGATATATAGATAAAACAGGGAAATCAGTCATTGATAAAATATCAGGAAAACCACTTTATAAGCCCCTTTCTTTTTCAGAAGGACTTGCAACTGTACCTATAGACGGTAAATATGGTTATATAGACACAACCGGTAAGGTTGTAATAGAACCCCGGTTCAGTGAAGGAGGAAATTTTTCAGAAGGTCTGGCTCCTGTGAAAATAGATGATCTTTATGGATATATAGACATTACAGGTCAGATGGTAATAGAAGCGAAATTTATAAATGGTCAGAATTTTTCAGAAGGTCTGGCTTTTGTTCAGTATAAAGGTATTAAAGGAGGCTATATAGATAAATCTGGCAATATGGTTATAGAACCACAGTTTTATTACGGCAACAATTTTTCAGAAGGTTTTGCTTCAGTAATGATAAAAATGAATGAATACAGCTATATTGACAGGACAGGGAAGTTTATTACAGAAGAAAAATTCGATGGTGCCTGGTCTTTTTCCGATGGAATGGCTCTTGTACAGAAAGGAGACAAATACGGTTATATACTTAAAACAGGTGAAATTATAAAACTTGAATTTATCTCTGGAACCTCTTTTTCTGAAGGTATGGCAGTAGTGAGAGTAAATGACAGGTATGGTTATATAGATAAGTCAGGTAACCTGGCAATAGAACCATGTTTTGAAGATGCAAAACCTTTTTTGAGGGGACTTGCCCGGGTAAAGGAAAAATCAAGAAATGGTTATATCCATAAAACAGGAGCATATGTATGGAGAGAAGAAAATTGAGAATGTGAGTGGTGAGAAGTGAGTGGTGAGTAGATATTATTAACTTACCATTCATTGCTCAATCTTTAACGAAAAGTCCTTCTGCTATATCAAAATAATCGGCACCTTCTTCATATCTTCCCAGCTTTTCCAGAGCATTACCTTTATTCAGCCAGTATATGCCATTATCAGGATTGATGGCTATTGCTTTATCAAAACAGGAAATAGCCTCTTCATATCTTTTTAATTCATATAATATATGGCCTTTATTATTCCAGAAAGAGCTGTTAGAAGGATTGATTTCCAGTGCTTTATCATAACAGAAAAGACCTTCTTCATATTTTTTGAGTTTTCCAGAAGCATAGCCTTTATTACACCAGAAGGTACTGTCATTTTTATCGATTTCTATTGCCCTGTCAAAACAGTGGATGGCCTCTTCGTATTTACCTTCTGTTTCCAGGGTATAACCTTTATTGTTCCAGTATCTTCCCTTATCAGGTTCCAGCTTTATTGCTTCAGAAAAATTTTCGAGTGCTTCTTCATATCTTTTCATAAGATACAGGCAATTACCTCTGTCATTCCAGTAACTCCCATTATTGGGATTGAGCCCTATTGCTCTGGAAAAAGAGATAAGACAGGTTTCATAATCTATTAAAGTTCCTGCAAGATAGCCTCTGTGATACCAGTAATCACTGTTCTCAGGATTTATTTCAATTGCTTTATCTATGGAAAGAATTGCTTCTTCATATGTTTCTCTATCAGATAAAGCCTTACTTTTAAAATACCATGCCTCAGAATAATCAGGAAGGAGTTCTATGGCTTTATTGAAATAATCTATAGCTTTTTCATAATTATTATTCTTAAGAGCATCAATACCTATTTCAGTTAATTCTCTGGCATTATGTTTCATTAAAAATCTCCCTTCTTCTCTTCCTGTTTCTACAGAATCCTTTATGTTTATTGAGACAGTGAATAAAGTGATGTTTCTTCAGGATAATTTTTCATATTAATGGATAGAGTTTTCCTTGATATATATTATGTATTCCTGAAGGCCCGGAATCTGTCGGAAAAATACATTTCTACAAAAGTATGTAACATTTTTTGAGATATTTTTATCAGTGATAGATCCCCTTTTTTCTCAGAGATCATTTCTGCAATCTTCATACCGTAATAATAACCATATCTTCCTCTTGTAAGACAGCCAGGTTCCAGATCAGGGACAAGAAATAAATTTCCCCATAATTCTTCATTATAACTGTTTTCAATAATAGCTTCATTTAACATGAGCCATAATCTGCTTCTTATAAATAAACACTTCGTTATCCAGAATTTGAATTCATCATCTGACATAAAACCAAAGGACAGGGATGCTGCCGGTGGGGAATTGTTTATTTTTCCGGAAAGATATGTGGCAATTCCTTCGGAAAGAAATTTATTAAAATACAGTTCCTTTATATTTTTACAGTTCCCAGGATAAAATTCGTGGTGAAAATTATAATGTATTCCATGTATTATTTCATGAATTGTATGGACTTCAGGGATAAAGCCAGCAATGTTAAAGTGATGGTTTATCATAGTCAGATTCAGGAAAATATATGGTTTTCCCTTTACAAGGATACCATGACCATCCCAGGCAAAAGGGCCTATGAAAAGTATTACAGAAGGTATTTCTATATTTCCGAAAAATTTCAGGATTTTTTCTTCAGACTTTTGCAGAATATATCTTACTTTCTGAAGGGTAATATCTAAATTTTTTTTAAGTGTTTTTTTTATCTCATCTTCTATACCGTTTTTAATAAATTCATCTGATATTTTGCAAAGTCTGCCGTATTCCTGAAGAAAATCTTTGAAAAAATCTTCTTTCTCCGGAAAATCTTTTATTTCTATCTGCTGTGATGTAAAATCAAGAATATTCATTATTTACTTTTTGCCTGAAGCCATATTTACCTTCAGGAAGAAAAATTATCTTCCCGTTTTTCCCGGTTTTGGGCTCCTGCTTACTTCCAGAAAGTTCGCTCGTTACAGAACTGAATGGTTCTATATGAAGTCCTATGCGGAAAAGTAAAGGGGGAGTTTTTTCAGATGAAGCAATAGAGGAAACAATAAAGAGACAGGTGATTGAAAGAGTTATTATAAAAAAGACAGACAGATTAAACGAATTGAATTTCTTTCTTTTCATAAAAGTGCCTCCTGATTGAAAAAATATGTGTGTTACTGAAAGGTATAAATAGATAGAGGATATAATTATAACATATAAAGATGAAAAAATAAAAAGACAGTAAGGGAGCAAGACAGAAAGGAACAATAAAATCCGTTATTTATGAGAAAGAAAATATTTTATTATACAGGACTTATATTAGCTCTGATTTATTCTGTATGTACAGTCATAGCTATTGATAAATATAATTACTTTGATTTTTTTATTTTCTGGCCTCTAGGCATGGTTATTACAGCTATTATTTATATGTCCTTTATTCCTGTAATGGAGTCTTCCATGCTTTTTCTTACATATTTTGTTTTTCTTCCTCATACAGGGCCGGTATTTATAACTTTTCCCCTTGTTGTTACAGTTCTTATATTTGCAGATTATAAGGCAGGGACAGGCTTTGCTCCTTTTGCAGGTATATTATGGTTCATTCTGGCAAATAAAATACCTCTCTTACAATGGAATTTTTGTCATTATTTCATCTTTATCTCCACTCTTATTACTATGATTATTTATACAATAAATCAATTTAAGAAGGTCGGAGCACTCAAAAAGATTGATGTTATTTCCTGTACCTATTCCGGTAATACGGGCCATTTTACGGAAGAATTCCTGAAAGGTCTCAGAGAGTCGGGAGTGGAGGTAAAAGAGCATTTTTTTCATTATGCCGATTTTTCCTGTGAGCTCCAGGGTGATGGTCTGGTTATTTCTTTTCCTGTGTACGGCTGGAAAAGTCCCTGGCATTTTACAGAATATATCTTTAAAAAACTTCCTCCCGGCAGGGGTAAGCCTGCATTTATACTTTATACCTCTGCAGGAGGGCCTGAAAATGCGGGGTTATTTGCTTATTTATTACTTGCTCTGAAAGGTTACAGTGTGGTGGGAAGAGCATGGGGAGTTTATCCCATAAATATAGCTACAGTGAGGCTACTGCCTTCGTCAGTTCACACATATTTAGACTCTTTTTTACCATGGAAAGGCCAGTTAAAGGAAGTTTTAACATATGGTTATGAATTCGGAAAAGGTATTTATACGGGATATCCCTTTATATTCTGGCCTTTTTTCCTGGTATCGGCAGGTTTTTTGCTTGATAACAGATGGCTTAATACTGTAGCCTACAGGGCTTATGTATGGAAAAGAAGATGTGTCAGATGCGGATTATGTATTAAATTCTGCCCTGTAAAAAGGCTTCATCGCGGTAAAGATAATTATCCTCTTTCACGGGGAACATGCACTCTCTGCCTTGGATGTATTAACACCTGCCCTCATAATGCCATGCATTTGTTTTGCTGGACAGAATACGGAAGGCCCTAT
>CALARM010001056.1 GCA_937888925.1 uncultured Synergistia bacterium
TGACAGGACTAAATTTTTATATAAAGAATTTATTATGGTTGGTATCAGAACTTTTCCTGGTTTATTCCTTGCGTCACGCGTCACGCGTCACGCGTCACGAAATCTTTAAAGAATAATGGTGATTGAATTATGATATACTGTCTGAGTTGTTGCAATAAAAATGATGATAAAGCAAAAATATGTAATTCCTGTTCTTCCAGTCTGGAATTCTGTCCGAGAGATAAAATAAAAAAAGAGATAGTACTCGGTGATAGATACAAATTGATATCACCCCTTCAAAAAGGAGGCATGGGTGAATTATATGCAGCCCTTGATAAAAGGCTTAACTGTGTCTGTGCCGTAAAGCTCCTTTATTTCGATTCACTGTCAGATGAGGAAAAAGATTACAGGGTGACAAGATTTAAGTCTGAAGTGGAGATTCTTGCAAGGCTGCGCCATCCGGCTTTACCTCATGTGCTTGATTATTTTCTCGAAGACGATAAATATTATCTTGTTATGGATTATATTCCCGGCAACGATCTGCTTACCATAATGGAAAAGGAAAGAAAAAGATCTCTCGAGGAAGATAGAGTTATTAACTGGTCTCTGACTCTATGTGATGTTCTGGATTACCTTCACAATAATAAACCACAGATTATATACAGGGACTTAAAACCTGATAATGTAATGCTCAGAGCCAGAGATAATCAAATAATACTCATAGATTTCGGTACTGCAAAAACAACAGATAGAGTAACAAGACGTCAGACAGCAATCGGTACAGTAGGTTATGCTCCGCCTGAACAATATTCTGGCATACAGGATGTGAGAAGTGATATCTATGCTCTGGGAGCCACTATTTATCATCTCGTAAGCGGCACCATGCCTGTAATGCCTTTTGAATTCAAGCCCGTAAGAAGGGTAAATTCTTCTGTCTCTACCAGACTCGAAGGGATATTGATAAAAGCCCTTCAAAAAGAAGTGGAAGATAGATATCAGAGTGCGAAAGAATTCAAGAGGGATCTTATGTCGGTAATTTCTATGGAAGAAGAAAAGCCTGCTGTCATAAAACTGCCGCCGGCTGAAAAAGAAGAAAAATGGGATCTTCTCGGAAGAATAAAAAAGAATATTGTAGATTCTTTAAATAAATTAAAGAGAGAATTTTATACTCATAAGAAGATAAGGGTTTTTCTCGTTGAAAGTTCGGCCACACAGAGTCTTTCCTGTAGAAAAGCTATTGAAAACTCCGTTGATATAGAAGTAATAGAATCTGCTGCAACAGGTGAAGAATGTCTTGGAAAACTTAATAAATCCCGTGAGAAACCTGATGTAATATTAATGGATATAGCAGTATCGGATAAAAGCAGTATTGATATAATAAGTAAGATAAAAGGTACCATGCCGTCTGCCAGAATAATAGTACTCAGTTCCCAGGACCTTGACAGAGATACCGTATTGAATTCTCTTAAAGCAGGAGTGGCAGGTTATGTTCTGAAAAAGGAAGGCCATGAAAATATACTGGAAAGTATAAGGAAGGCAGCTCAGGGCGGTACACCTATAGAATCTGAAGTCGTTACATATCTCCTTGATGAATTTGTAAATAAAACGAGAGAACCGAAAGAGGCAGAGCTGACAGGCTTTGACGGATTTGAACTGGAAATACTGGATATGTTTGATTTGCTTGTTGAATTCTGTTCCTGCGAGGTTACAGGAAAACTATCCATTAAATCTCCTCTTGAAGACGGCGATATATATGTAGAGAACGGTAATATAACCCACTGTGTTTACGGCCAGATTACAGGTGAAGAAGCTTTCTATCAGTCGGTAAACTGGGTTATTGGAAAAGGAAGATTTTATGCAACAGAAACACCTGATAAGAGAACAATAAAGACCCCAACAGATGAACTTCTTACAGAAGTTCTGAAAAGAAGGGAACAGTTTGTAAAGATAAGAGAAGTGGTAAAATCACTCGATGATATCTTCAAGGTTCAGTTATCTAACTCTGCTATAGTTACAGTACAGTCGGAATATTTATATATACTGTTTCATCTGGATGAAAAGAAAACTGTAAGAGATGTCATGAAAGGAACCGGTAAGACCTATTTTGATGTAGGAAAAGCAATCTATGAACTGGCTGCTGCCGGTATGGTACAGAAAGTAAAGTAATAGTTTTATAATAGAAAGGGTGGTTTTATGTCAGATAATACGAGAATATTACAGATTATTTTTCTTATTATCATTAATATTCCTATCTTTTTATTAATAGGGAGAATTTTTTTCAGTAACTGGGAAGGCTTTTTTAAAGCTATCTGGTTCTGGGCCAAACCCGATCTGATGTCAATGTTTGACGGTACTTACTGGGAAGACAACTGGAATGAACTGTTACTTTTTTTATTCGTTCTGGTCTGTGGTTTCCTTGTCTATGGTGAGTATTATGTAATAGTCAACTATATTGCAAAATAAGGGGTTGTAAAAAAATAATCATATCATATTTACAATCGTAACGCGTAACGCGTGACGGGAGGATGATAACCATAATTTGCGGTAGTTATTTTCTTACAGTTCCTGATGGTATAAAAGGTAATAACATTGAATTTTTTCAGGATTATTTCTATAATATTTATAATTTTTTTCCTCTTATCTTCAGAAATAAAACATGCCGGTGGAAAGACACTGGAAAAAGCTCTCTGGGTATGGAATACATCTGAGATTATTAATAATTCTTCTGAAAGAGAGGATTTTTTATCCTTTCTCTCTCATGAGGAAATTACATGTATATTTTTGCAGATACCGGGAGATTTTGATGCAAAAGCCGATAAACTTCGCAGGCTTGTTTCAGATCTTTCTTCTATAAATGTAAAAGTCTATGCCCTGGACGGAAGTAAGGATTATGCTCTTCCTGAGAACCATTGTTCAGTTCTGAAAACATTAGATGAAATAATTCACTATAATGAGCAGTCAGAAACTTGTGAAAAATTTTATGGTATTCAATATGATATAGAACCATATCTTTTACCGGAGTTTAAAACACATAAACAGGGATGGATTTTAGAAAATTATATTGGACTTCTCAAGAATATATCAGACAAAACCTCCGGGAAAGGTCTTTCCTTCAGTGTAGCGATACCTTTCTGGTTTGATTCTCCTGAACAATATACAAAACAGATAAGAACTGTGACGATTGACGGAGTCAAAAAGTCTCTTATAGAGGGAATAATAGATGTGACGGATAATATTGCTATTATGGATTACAGGACTGTAGCAGATGGGAATAATGGAATTATAGCACTTGCTCGGAATGAACTGGCCTATGCTTCTTTAAAAAATAAAGAAATTTTTATAGGACTTGAAACAAAACCTCTCTCCGATGAGAATCTCAGCTTTGCCACTATTGGACTGACGGGGTTGAAATCAGTCATGGAAGAAGTAAAAAAGAAATTAATGGACTATAATTCCTTTTCAGGCTTTGCAATACATGAATACAGGAG
>CALARM010001057.1 GCA_937888925.1 uncultured Synergistia bacterium
TGGATTCGTAATAATCAAGATATTTTTTATTTCCTTCCGGAGTGTCGGTCATACCGGCACCTCTCCAGAATCCCTCTCCGAAAGTAAAAAAATTCTTCTTTGCAAGTTCCCATGCTTCTTTATCCATTGGAACATTTTTCACTTCATATGTTAAATGAGTGTCTGTCACTTCATAAACTGTATATCTCATGGGATAGGTAGAAACAGAAGGATGAACTATGTGATAAACACCGTTATGTTCAACACCTCTTGTGCTTACATGTCTGTGACCTGAGAGATAAAAAGATACATTTTTATATGTATCAAACACATCAAGTAATTTATCGCCATTTTCCATATAAAAAGATCCCCACTGTTCAGTTTCTTTCTCTTCTTTACAGAAAGGAACTATACTGTGATGGCCTATTACTATGGTAAATTTATCTTTATGTGAAGAAAGATCCCTTTCGAGCCATTTTAATTGTGTATCTGATACACGTCCGCTCCATGTGCCGATAATATTCGTATCCAGTGCTGCAATATGAAGTCCCGGCACAGGATCTGCACTCCACCATAGAGAGGGGCCGTTAAAACCATGTCCCTGAAGAGCCCATACCATTGTTTCCTTTGACACACCGGGAAGAACCGCTTTACCTGTCTGAGTAATGACACTCTGATCATGATTGCCCAGTATGGCATAGGAAGGAACATTCAGGTCTGATATAATCTCTACAAATTTATCCACATTCCATGGTTCTCCGTCTTTTGTAAGATCACCCATGAATAATACAAAATTGAGATCTTCTATCTTATTTACATCTTTTATGGTATTTTGCAGAAACTCTACGGAATGAATGCCCATCTTGAAATCATCTGTCACACTGTCTGCCGGCATACTTATATGAGGGTCCGAAATAACGGCAAATTTGACTTTAGCATCACAATCAGTCTGAAAAAGAAATAAAACACATAAAATCAATAATAATTTTTTAGAAAAATTTTTCATAGAATATACCTCCTGTAATCCGAATTTCACTAATTTTAACCGTAAAATAGAATCTGTCAAGTATCTTAATCTAATTGACAATGTATGAATATATATGATAACATAAAAGTACTAAAGGAGGTGCAATTATGGACTTAATTACATCAGGAGAAGTCATAGAAATGCTCCGTATAAGTAAAAGCACTCTTCACAGGTGGATATCAAACGGAAAACTTAAAACTTATCGTACAGGGAAAAGACTCAAATTTAATTACAAAGAAGTCATGGAAGTTATTGAAGAATATAAACCTGTTTTAAAAAATGCTTCGAAAAAGGAAGAGATAATAAGAAAAATAAAATCCTTGAAAGGTAAATATAGTTATTGCGGTGTTTCTACAGAAGAATATATAAAACGGAAAGAAGACGACATCGAAATGGAAGAAACATATGAAAAAGAACATAATTTTTGATGCCTGTGCAATCATAGCTTTTATAAACGGAGAAGACGGTGCAGATTTTGTAGAAAATCTTTTAGTGGATGAAAACAACAGGGTTTTCGTCCATGCCGTTAATCTCTGCGAAGTATTTTATGAATATTTGAGAGTATCGGGAGAAAGTCTGGCACAATCTGTTATAGATGATATTACAGGCACCATAACAGTATGTGAAGATATGGATACTCTTTTCTGGCAGGATATAGCCAGATATAAAGCAAAAGGCAGAATATCTCTTGCTGATTGCTTTTGTATTGCTCTTGCCGTCCGTTTAAAAGGGGAAATAATTACTTCCGATCATCATGAATTTGAAAAAATAGGGAATAGCGGAAGTGTAACAGTAAGATTCATAAGATAGTGAGTGGCAGGATTTAACTCACCACTCACTACTCATCGGGCAAACACAGAGGTTTGCCCCTACTTAACCTTATCGAGTCTCATGAGCCAGTTATCACCGACCCAGAAACCGTCGAAAGGCGGTGATTTAGGCGCCGCACCCGGTGATCCTTCTTTCGCAAGGATACTCAGTTCAAAGACCTGTGCTATATTTTCCTTTTTAAATTTCTCATCAGTTATGGCCAGATGTATGGGGAGTCTCCATTGAGTCACCTGTCCCAGAAGGTTTGTTTCCGCTATTTCCCACTGTCCCCTTACTGCGACTGCTACCACTATGATTTTTTTCTTTGAACTCTTACCCCAGTCACGATCGTTTTTGAAATATTCCAGTGCTGATTTTGCAAGGTCTCCAGTTGTGCCGGGGCCGGCAAAATTCGTTATATGACCTGCCCATTTCTTTTTGTCTATATCCTTTGTGAGTTTCTT
>CALARM010001058.1 GCA_937888925.1 uncultured Synergistia bacterium
TATAACAAATTCACCGTAATTATGGACTTTAAAGGTTATTTCTTTATCATCATTTTCCATTACATTTTTCTCTATATATATTGTTAAATCTTCCACTGAAAATTGAGTAAAAAATTCCTGATTTTCCGGTTTTTCCATAAGACCTGCCAGGCCTTCAAGTGCTCTTCATCACCCCTCCATAAACTGACGGTTAGTAATATTCATCACTCCTCCGAATTTACGGATATAATTTTTAAGCCATTCCGATGGTATGTTCACTGTCATTTATTTTCACGTCCGAGTAAATCTAAAACATTTTTCTCTATATCATCTCTGACTTTTCTGAAAAATTCCATATCATGTCCTTTCGGATCATCTATCTTCCATTCGATTTTATTTCCCGAATAAATCACAGGACAGACTTCTTCAACAGAACAGCATCCCATAGTTATAACCATATCATAGGAGGAAAAATCTTCTGGTAATCCTTTTGAAGTCTGCCCTGAAATATCTATGCCCTTTTCCTTCATTACTTCAATTCCCTGAGGATTTACTATGCCTGAAGGACATGAACCTCCACTTTCTGCAATAAATTTGCCACTGCCATGATGGTTTAAAAATCCTTCAGCTATCTGGCTCCGGCATGAGTTTTCATTGCATACAAAAAGTATTTTTTTCATAACAATAGTTCCTCCTGCAAAATTACATAATCATATTAAAAATATAACCCACACATATAATCCCTGCTGTAACTATAGCTATATAAATTAATATTAACTGAATCTTCAAAACCTTTTTAATTATTATTATTTCCGGAAGAGAGAGAGCTATTACTGACATCATAAAAGCCAGAACTGTTCCCAGAGAAGCACCTTTCTCAAGTAATGCCTGAACAACAGGAATTATACCTGCAGCATTGGAGTACATTGGAACTCCGAGTAATACAGCCACAGGAACAGACCACCATGACGATTTTCCCATAATAGAAGCTATAAAATCTTCAGGCACATATCCATGAATAAAGGCACCTGCGCCTATTCCCAGTAAAATATAAGGCCATACCTTACCGATAATATCTCTTACTGCTTCTTTACCTTTATCGATACGAATAAACCAGTCTAATTTTTCTTCAAAATCCGATGTGCCTGTATTTATTTGATAAACCCAGTCCTCTACAAATCTTTCCAGTTTCATTCTTCCAATAATCCACCCTGAGACTATAGCAATAAAAAGCCCTGTCACCATATATATAAGAGCAATTTTCCATCCAAAAATAGCAAATAAGAGTATAAGTGCTACTTCATTCACCATAGGAGCAGATATAAGAAAGGAAAGTGTTACTCCAAGAGGAATTCCTGTTGTAACAAATCCTATAAAGAGAGGAACTGCCGAACAGGAACAGAAAGGTGTAACAATACCTAAAAGTGCAGCAAGTATATTTCCTATATATTCTTTTTTACCTTTAAGAATTTTTCTTGTTTTTTCAGGGGAGAAAAAACTTCTTATAATACCCACTACAAATACTATTAATGTAAGAAGCATAAACACTTTTGGCACATCATAAAGAAAAAATTCTATAGATTTACCTGAGTGGCTTTCTTTAGAAAAGCCGAGTAAATTATATGTAAGAAATTTAGAAATACTATCAAGACATAAATAAAGAGGTATCCATACCAGAACTGACAGTAAAATATAATATAATTGCCTGTAAGATTTTTTTTCATTTTTCTCTACAATATTTTCTGACATTTATATCTTCACCGGTCTTTCCATTATAATCTTTCAGCTATCAGCAGTCAGTTTTTATATAAAAAATCTGATACTTGATAGCTGAAAGATTACATGTTATTTAACCCATCCTTTAATCTCTTCCTTACCTGGCACACGACCGGCACATATTACCTTCCCGTCTATTACAAGAGCGGGAACAGTCATTACACCGTAAGACATAATCTTCTTCATGTCCTGAACCTTTACTAATTCTACATTAAGACCTTTTTCTTCTATTACCTGTTTTACAAGTTCATAGGTTTTTGTACAGTTTGCACAGCCCGGGCCTAAAACTTCTACTTTCATTTTCTTTACTTCCTTTCTTTTAAACATCTAAACCGCCTGCCAGAATATATAAAATCCTCCAAGAACAAAAACAATACCGCTTACTTTTTTCATAATTGCAGAAAAACTCCCTATTCCTCTGGTTTTTGCCAGTTTATCAACAAAACCCACACTTATTCCTGCCATAAGAACAAGAGTCCAGTGGCCTATGGCATAGAAGAGTAAAAGCGTTGCCCCGTAAAGAGCTTTCCCTTTTACTGACGCAAGGGCAAGAATGCCTATAAGAGCAGGTGTGGCACATGGAGCAGAAGCAAGGCCAAAAAGAAGACCAAGGATAAAACCACCGAGAATTCCCTTCTGTTTCGGCCGTATCTTCTGTATCGGTGCAGGCACCGGTATATTTAAAACACCCAGTAACTGTAATCCTGCTCCCACTGCCACAAGGGCTATGGCTATATAACCCCATTTACCGAAGAGCTTCATAAAACCTCCGACAAAACCTACAGTTGCACCGAGAAGGGTAAAACTTACTGTCAGTCCTATGACAAAAATTATGGAATAAGACACTGCTTTTCTTGTGTCTCCTTCTGCATATCCTCCTATAAAGCCTATGACAAGTGGTATTATGGCAATTACACATGGACTTGCACAGGAAAATAATCCCCCCAGGAAAACTGCTATATATGCAATGGCAGGGTTGGCATCAATCAGACCTGTCAGTTGATTGGCAATCTGTTCCATTATTTTATGAATCCTTTTTCTTTGAAAATTTTCTTTATATCTTCTTCCGCCAGAAAACCTTCATGACGGTAAACTTCTTTTCCCTCTGAGTCATAAAAAATCTGGGTAGGAATAACTTTTATAGATACTTTCATAACTTTTTCTCTGTTTTCCTTTATCTTTACATCTATAAAATCCACTCTTATTTGCCCTTCATATTGTTTCTGTAGAGATTCCAGCACGGGAACCATTTTTTTACAGGCTCCTCAGCCATGAGAACCATAATCAACCATAGCTGGAAATGTTTCGTCTTTACTGGCAGATGTGCCTGTGCCGGAAGGTTTGTTTTTTATAAGGTACATTCCTATAAATACTGCCACGACGATTAATATTATTGATGTTTTGAATACCATATTTCTGTTCATAAATTATTTAGATAAACTGCCTCCTCTAAAGCTTTATTTTATTCAATTAAAAATGAAGATTATACCTTTGAATATCTCCTGTTATTTATCAAATTCAACTATACAGGCAGGTAAAACAGTATCTTTACTGATATCATTCCATAATGGCTTATCTTTCATACCGGGCCTGTAAAAACACATAGCATCTTCTGTGCCTTTATAATTATTCGGCTCTCCCTGTGCCCAGCTGCTGTATTTAATTTTTTCTCCTTTAATCCATTTCCACATTCCCTCTTTTTTATATCCTCCTATCCAGGGGCCGCATCCGTTACCGGAACCATCTATTACCCATAATTCTTTCTTTTTACATATTAATTTATAAATAAAATTATTTTCACTTTCCGATGTTATTGTTGCAAGATATCCTCCTGAATCTTCGGCTGCTTTCTTTGCATCTTCCCAGGTAAAACCCCAGGGAACAGGCAAAACCTGATAGGAATGACCGTTACCTCCGTCACTTTTTGACCATATGGAAGGGCTCACGGCCCCGCTACAACTGCCTGGCCCTCAGCCTCCGGCATATGCAGGACATATGAGTGAATACAGGATTGTCAGACAGAACAGGGATGCCAGTAATATTAAATAATTTTTTTTATACATAGTATCTCTCCTTTTTTTGTAATTCGTAATGCGTAATGGGTGATGCGTAATGTGTCATTATACTATTTACTTACCCTGATTGTTCCCTCGCTTATTCCTTCTTTATCACATTGCCGCCATACACGGATAGTCCCCTGAGCATCTGTCAGTTTTATGTCAAGAACTATCTCGAACACTCTTTTACTGACCTGTTTCCATTCCCCCTTTTTTATTAATTTTACTCCTGTGTAATCGAAATTTACATCTTTCAGTTTTTCCGGGCAGTTTTTATGGGCCAGTTCCAGAGTTACCTTTACGGAAGCCATGTTATTACTGTTTACTTTTATCGCCGACGGCTCGAAGGTAATGTCACAGGCAAAAAGTTTTTCTCTGTTGAAAACAAGTAATATTAATAACAGGAGTGGCAACAAAATGTTTGTTTTTTTCATAATTAAAATTCCTTTCAAAATTGATTTTTTATTTATTACAATATTTCTCGACAAACCATGTACCCTTCAATTTGAATGCCACATTTACAAGACTGATTAAAACAGGCACTTCAACAAGAGGTCCTATGACTGCAGCAAAAGCCTGATCTGAGCCGATTCCGAATACTGCTACTGCAACGGCAATGGCAAGTTCAAAATTATTACTCGCTGCTGTAAAGGAAAGACTTGTACTCTGTTCGTAATTCGCTCCCATTTTATAAGAAGTAAAATAAGAAACAAAAAACATAATAATAAAATAAATTACAAGAGGTAGGGCTATAAGAAGCACATTGAGAGGGTTTTTAACTATATAATCCCCTTTTATTGAGAACATTACAACTATTGTAAATAAAAGAGCTATAAGTGTTATTGGACTTATTTTCGGGATGAATTTTTCCTGATACCAGATTTTATCTTTTATCCGAAGCAGGCTGTATCTGGTAATCAAACCTGCTAAAAAGGGAATTCCGAGATATATAAACACACTTACTGCAATCTGGCCTATTGTAATGGGAACGGCAGTTCCCTGTGTAAGTCCGAGTGCTTTCGGGAGAAGTGTTATGAAAATATAGGCATAGACGGAAAAGAATAATATCTGGAAAATAGAGTTGAATGCCACAAGTCCTGCACAGTATTCCGTATCGCCTCCGGCAAGCTCATTCCATACTATTACCATGGCAATACATCTGGCAAGGCCAATCATTATAAGACCTTCCATAAATCCCTGATGAACTCGAAGGAAAATTACTGCAAGTATAAACATCAAGATTGGCCCTATGAGCCAGTTCTGTAAAAGAGAAATGGCAAGGATTTTTAAGTTTTTAAACACCTGAGGTAATTCTTCATATTTCACCTTTGCAAGAGGAGGATACATCATGAGTATGAGGCCTATGGCAATAGGTATTGAAGTTGTTCCTATCTGAAACCTGTTTATAAGCTCCTTTAACTGGGGAACGAAATAGCCGAGAGCCACTCCTGCTATCATGGCAAGAAATATCCAGAGTGTTAAAAACCTGTCCGGGAATGGTAGTTTTTTTATAGCCGATTCAGACATATAAAATCTCTCCCTGTAATTTAAATTTTCATATAAACATATATTAATATGAACTGAAAAAAAATAATATAAAATCTATTTACATTTACATTCAATTACTCTCATGTTTTTTGAAAGTCCGGCCAGGTTATTACATTCCGCTTTAAATTCTTCCAGTTCTTCAAGATTGGAAGCAATAAAATTATTAAAAGAACTTAAAAAATCTTCAAGAACTTTTTTATTCAGAGAATAATAGGCCCATTTACCCTCATTTCTTTCCCTTACAAGCTCTACTTCTTTAAGTCTTTTAAGCTGCTGTGATACAGTGGGCTGTTTTAACCCCGTAACTTCTTCAATCTCACAGACACATAATTCTTTACAGGTAAGGAGTTTGAAAAGCTTCAGTCTTGCAGGATCACCGAGTATTTTTAATATATTCACATAATTATGTATTTTCATAATATCTCCATAAATTCTCATATTATGATATGATTATATGATGAAATAAAATTCCTGTCAAGAGAAATTATAATTTGAAGAAAATCTGGCATAATATTTGTCGTACTGTCCATATTCTCTCCCTCTTCTGGCAGGAGTACATCACAGGGAGAATTAAATACTTCACAGGTCTTACCTTCAAGATAATTTTCAAATTTAGTAAGGAGTCGCCTGAGGTATCTCTGATGGTTAAGGGTCGGAGCGGGACTCATATCATAAGGCTCTCCTTCTATTATTTCCCATCTCTCTTCATCAGGCCAGGTAGCATAATCTGAATAAGTATAAATCTTTTTTCTTTTTTTAATGGATCTGCCATAAATATCAACTCCAATTAATATTATATTACCATTTTGCATTTATTATGTATATAAATTTAATGGAAAAAGGGAATATAGTATTTCTGTAATACGACTGTTACAGTGAAAGGAGTGATGTTTCAATGCAATGTAAAGAAGGCAGCAGAACATATGTTTATGAAGACAGAATAATAACCGGCGGAACTGTTATAGTGCCGGAAATGAACAATTGCTCAATACCGCTTAAATCTACGGAAGTAAAAGGAAATATTAAAGGAGTAATAGCAGAGATAGAAGTAATACAAAAGTTCCATAATGATCTGGAGAAAAAAATAGAAGCTGTATATGTATTTCCCCTGTCAGAGAAAGGTTCGGTACATTTCCTGGAAATAAAAGCGGGGGAAAGAATAATAAGAGGAGAAATAAAGGAAAGGCAGGAAGCAAAACAGATATATAATAAAGCAAAATATGACGGAAGGAAAGCTGCCCTTCTTGAGGAAGAAAGACCCAATCTTTTCACCATGTCAGTTACCATTGAAGCAGACCAGGAAATAGAAGTTAAACTAAAATATTATGAAACACTTAAATATGAAAATAATGAATATGAATTTCACTTCCCCATGACAGTTACTCCCAGATATATCTCACATGAAGTAAGAGATGAAGAAAGAATCTCTCCTCCCATAAAAAGTTTTGATGAAAATAATAAGAGACATATTCATATATCTATAAATTTAGATACAGGTTTTGAAGTGGGAAATATCTATTCTCCGACACATAAATTGTATATAGAAGATAAGAGTAAATCTGTAAGAAACATAGAACTTGCCGGAGAGGGGGAATTACCGGATAAAGATTTTGTTCTTAAATATGCTTCTAAAGGTGAAAAGATGGAAAATACCATGTCTTTTTACAGGGAAAAAGGCAAAACAGGAACATTTATGTTAAATATTACACCGAAATTTGAATATGGCCCCGGGGAAATAGTAAAAAGAGAGGTTATATTTGTTCTTGACAGATCAGGTTCTATGTCCCTTTCATCGGGCCATAATGTAATTATACCTCCCTTTTACGATAAAATTCTTACAGTTCTACAGATTGAATTTTACAGTTTTCTGGACTATATTGACAGGCTGGAAAAAGATTCTGACTCTTTATCCATACAAAATAATCTGGAAAAAATTAAAGAAAAATCAGAGAATCTGCAGAAAATTATTCAGTCCCTGAAAAAAGAGGCATCCCTTTTCCGCACCAATACTGCTTTAAAGAAACTCGAAACATTTGAAAATAAATTGAGAAAAATAATGGAAATAACATCTGATACACAGGATAGCCTTTCTTCCCATATTTCAGAAAAAAATTATTCTATCCTCTCAGATTCCCTTTTTCAGGTAAACATGGCTATGATAAAAAAAGAACTCTATGGAATTACAATTATTCATTTTGCTCCGGAAGTAACAATCTGTGATACGTTAAGTGTTATGGATCAGGCAAAGGATTCTTTAAAGAAAGCCCTTAAAACACTCAGGGCAGGCGATATATTCAATATTATTACCTTTGATGACAGAGTAGAAATACTATCAGAAAAATCTCTGGAATTAAATGAAATAACTCTTATGATAGCAGATAATTTTATAAACAGCACATATGCAAGAGGAGGAACAGACATACTTTCTGCAATGAAGCGTGCCCTTTCTGTACCATCATCAAAGTCACATTTAAGACAGATTGTATTCCTTACAGACGGATCTGTAGGGAATGAAGAATTTGTTTTCGGAGAGGTAGAAAAATCTATGGGAAGAGCAAGAATATTTACCTTTGGCATAGGCCCTTCGGTAAACAGATATCTCCTGGAGAAAATGGCAAAATCTGGAAAAGGTTCTTCCTATTTTATAACAAATCCAGAAGAAACAGGAGATACTATAGAAAGATTCAGTCTCCAGACTTCAACTCCTGTTCTTTCTGACATTACTCTTGACTGGGAAGGAGTCAGTGTATCGGACACCTATCCCTCTACCCTGCCGGATCTCTATACAGGACAGATCTTTAACGTATTCGGAAGATTTCATTCGGAAGGAAAAGGTAAAGCAATTTTAAAATACAGAACAGGTGAAGGAGATTTTAGAGAAGAGTTAGATGTGGAACTCCCCGGAGGAGAAATTTCTTATCCTGCAATAGAAACTATATGGGCAAAAGAGAGAATAGATTATCTTCTGGACAGACAGAGGGAAAATCCTAAAGAAAGATCTTCTCTGAGAGATGAAATCCTGGGACTTGCCCTGAAATATAAAATCATTACTCCCTTTACATCCCTTGTGGCAGTGGAAAAAGATAATGAAGAGAGAGAAAGAGAAGAAATTATAACAGTAAAAGTTCCCCTCCTTCCTCCTGCACCTGTGCCGTCCAGCGAAGGTGTAGTATATTGTAAAGTAACTCCCGGAACAGGAAGTATTTCCAGAGGAACCAGAAAATCCGAATCACTTCTAGGATATGATCTTTATTCCAGTACAGGAGAAAGTTTCTGGAACAGAGTATCAGACAATGCCGGTTTTATAAGTTCCATAGGAGACTTTCTCGTCCCTGATCCGGGAGCAGAAGTAACTTCCAGATACGGCTTTGATCCAATGCCGGGGAAACAGATGGCTATAAGTGCAGACCTGAATGGAGGTCTTATAAACCCTGATGAAGCTAAAAGGATAAGAAGAGAAAAAGAAGCTGAATATGAAAGGGAATTAAGAAAGGCAAGGGGCTGGTTCTATTATGCGAGATTGATATTCTTTACTCCTCTTTTCATATTGCTTTATATTATTACGGCCATAATTACAGGAGCAGTAGATATATTAAACATGTTATTTAATATAATAAAAGGATTTTCTAAATTTCTGTTTAAAAATAGTGAGTAGTGAGTGGTAATCAGGCATTATGCATTTCGATTATAGGTGAAGGGTGAAGATTGATGGGAGTTTATAGTTTAAGGTTTATAGTTGAGAGTTAGCTGGTTTTAAACTCTCAACCCTCAACTATAAACTTACTGTCACTCCGGATTGTTTTATTAACTATGGAAGATTCTACAAAAAATCTATCTCTTCAAAAAGGAAAAATCCTTGAAGGAAGATATGAAATAATAAAACTCATAAAAGCAGGAGGTATGGGAGCTGTCTACAGAGGGTATGACAGAACTCTGGAACATATCTGTGCCGTTAAGGAGCTACTTCCTTCCTCTGATGATGAAAAAGCCACAGAATGGTTCAGGCGGGAAGCAGAATTACTTGCAGGCCTGAACCATTCCGGTATGCCGAAAGTAACAGATTATTTTATTTACCATGGCAGATATTATCTTGTCATGAATTTTATAGAAGGTGAAGATCTACATAAAATACTTGTTAAAGAAGGAAAACCCGGCTTATCTGAAGAGAAAGTCATTGAAATTGCAATAGCGATTTTACATATTCTTCATTATCTTCACAGCCAGTCACCTCCTGTTATATATCGTGATATAAAACCGTCAAATATTATGATAGATAAAGACGGAAGGGTAATGTTAATAGATTTCGGCATTGCAAGGGTACTGACAGACAGAGATATAAAGAACACCACTGTAGGAACTCCCGGATATGCACCGTTAGAACAGTACAGAGGACAGGTAGAACAGAGGTCTGATATCTATTCTCTCGGTGCCACAATGCATCATCTCCTTACAGGTAATGCTCCCATACCATTTAATTTTGTACCTGTAAAAAACGTTAATCGTAAAGTTTCGGATGAAATAGAATCCATTGTCATGAAAGCTCTGAAGGAAGAGCCGGAGAATAGATTTTCTTCTGCAGAAGAAATGTTAAAACTTCTGGAAAGACTTGAGAAAGGAGAAAAAGATTTACCTCTTGACTGGCTGGATAAGGGAGATATGTGTTTTGATCGTGGTAAATATGAAGAATCAATAAAATATTACGATAAAGCCATAGAGCTCGACAGAAAAGACGGAAGAGCCTGGACTGCCAGAGGTCTTGCCCTCCATAATAAAGGCATATACAAAGAAGCACTTAAATGTTATGACAGTGCTTTGAAATTTGAACCACATTATCTGCTTGCCTGGCGGGCTAAAGGTCTTACATTGAATAAACTCGGGAAATACAGAGAAGCAATCGCCTGTTATGATAAAGCCATAGAGCTTGACCCAGATGACGGAAGAGCCTGGAATAATAAAGGCGTCATTTTAAATACTCTTAAGAAATATGAAAAAGCTGTTATATGTTATGATATAGCTTTAAACATTATACCTGATTATATAAATGCATGGAATAATAAGGGAATAGCCCTGTATCATCAGGGAAAAACAGAAGAAGCTCTGAAAAATTTTTATAAAGCTATGGAAATAAACCCTTCCTTTGAAGACGGAAAGAAGAATCTAAAATCTGCCCTTAAGGTTTTCAGAGGGAAATTTCCTTTTGATCTTGCCAGGCCGGGTCATCATCTCTGTGAACAGGGCAGATATGAAGAAGCAATTGAATTTTATGATATGGCTTTAAGCATTAACGGCGAACATATCATTGCCCTTTATAATAAAGGTCTCGCTTTATGGGAATTAAAAAAATACAACGAAGCCCTTGAATGTTACAACATGGTTCTGAAGATAAACCCCTGTCATGATATGGCATGGTACGGTAAAGGAAAAGTTTTTCAGGCCGTCGATGACTATGACGAAGCTATTAAATGTTATGAAACAGCAGTAAAAACAAATTGCAAAAATAAACCGGCAATCCTCGATCTTGCCTTTATGCTGAACAGGAAAGGAAGATATGAAGAAGCCCTTGGGCTCTATGATAAAGCCCTTGATATTGACGAAGAGGATATTTATGCACTGAATAATAAAGGTTTTGCTCTTTACAATCTGGGAAAATTTAAAGAAGCACTGTCATGTTA
>CALARM010001059.1 GCA_937888925.1 uncultured Synergistia bacterium
AGAATATAGCAGAAAAATATAGAGGAAAAAAATACAGTGAAGAAGAAATTCTGGAGATAATAAATCCTCTTTCAGACAGAGGTTTTATCAGAGGAGAAGATGATAAATATCTTTCTCTCGCAATAAATTTGAAAGAATAAGGACTATTTTATGAAAAAACAATTATCTTCCGGCCTTGTTCAGATATATACCGGTGACGGGAAAGGCAAAACTACTGCCGCTCTGGGCCAGGCATTACGTGCTGCAGGCCATGGTTTCACGGTAAGATTCATACAGTTTTTAAAGTCCGTCGATTCGGGGGAATTACATTCAGCAGAAAAACTGCATCCCTGTTTTATTATTTATCGTTTCGAAAATCAGAAAAAATTTTTCTGGACTTTAAATGATGAAGAGAAAGAAGAATTAAAAAAAGAAATATCTATTGCCATGGATTTTGCAAGAAAAACCATAGAGAAAGAAGAATGTAACATACTTGTACTGGATGAAATCCTGGGAGCACTTCAAAATAAACTTGTCTCTCTGGAAGAAATAAAAGAATTTATTGAGAGAAAACCTTGCCACATGGAATTAATATTGACAGGAAGGAATGCGCCGGAAGAGCTTATCCGTCTGGCTGATCTCGTAACGGAAATGAAAAAGATAAAACACCCTGCAGACAGGCAGATAAGCTCAAGAGAAGGGATAGAATTATGAACAGATTTTTAATCATGCTTCAATTTTTTACTACCATACCTGTTCCCTGTAAATTAGAATTCACTCAAGAAGAATTCGGTAAAGGAATCATTTATATACCTTTTATAGGTACAATAATAGGCGCTTTTCTTCTGGCACTATACTATCTTTCTTCCCTGCTTTCGAGCGACACCGTATCTGCTGTATTTACCGTAATAGGAGGAGTAATTATCACGGGAGGCCTTCATCTCGACGGTCTTGCAGATACTTTCGACGGCATTTTCAGTTACAGGCCGAAAGAAAAAATGCTGGAAATTATGAAGGACCCCAGACTCGGCACCTTCGGCGGTATGGCCCTGTTTTTCCTCTTACTTTTAAAAATACTGTTTATCCTGAGTATTTCAAAGATCGTGGTAGGAAAAGCAATTTTTGTCATGCCTCTCTTCGGAAGACTGGGTATGATATGGTGTGCCGGCACATCGGAGTATGCAAGAGAAAAGTCGGGCATGGGCAGCGGTACAATCGATTTTACCGGTTTCAGAGAAATTCTGCTCTGTACCGGTATTACTGTATTAATTGCCTTTTTTGCCATAGGGCCATCCATGATTTTCCCTCTGGCAACAACAATTATATTTACCCTGGTTTTTACAAAATTTATATATTCTAAAATCGGAGGCACTACAGGAGATATACTGGGAGCATGTACCGAAATTTCCGAGATAGTGCTTCTCTTTACTGTTCTTATTATGGAAAAATTGTCTCTTATAAAAGTTATGCAGTCCATGTTTTAGGGGTTGTCAGGAAATAACTACATCATACGTTTAGATCGTGACGCGTCACGAATAAGGAGTTTATATGACAGAACTTATAATGATCCGTCATGGTGAAACAGACATAAATAAAAAACATCTTTACTGCGGATGGAATGAAGCGGGATTAAATGACAGAGGCATGAAGGAAGCAGAAAGACTGAGAGATGTTCTTGCCGAAGAAAAAATAGATATAATTTATTCAAGTGATCTCAGGCGCTCTCTTCATACTGCCGAAATAATTAACAGTGTACACTCTGTTTCCATAATACCTTCTTACGGTCTGAGAGAACTGAACTTCGGTCAATGGCAGGATATATCCTTTGAAGAAATCAGTTCTCTTTATCCTGAAGAATATAAAAAATGGATAGAGAACTGGCTTTCTTACAGGATACCGGACGGAGAAAGTATGATTGATTTTTACGAGAGGGTTACACAAACATCGGACGAAATCATTGAAACCAATAAAAACAGTAAAATACTTATAGTTACTCACAGCGGCCCCATAAGATGTATCATGTCAAAATACATAGGAGAAAACATAAATACTCACTGGCATTTTCGCGTTTCTCTCGGAAGTCTTACAAGGATAGAAATGCTGGATGGTTTCGCTATTCTAACGGAAATAAGGCAAAGACCTGAATAAGGGAGGATAACAATGAAATTACTGGAAAAAACATTGAATTCTGTGGGAGACCTCTATGAGGAGGCTATGTCTGAAGCCGAAAACAGACAGAAGAGCCTCTTTAAGCCTGCTGGAAGCCTCGGAAAGTTTGAACGTATGTCCGTGCAGCTTGCAGGTATTACAGGTAAAGCCAGGAACAGTCTTTCAAAAAAATTGATTATCATAATGGCAGCAGATAACGGTGTTATAGAAGAAGGAGTGAGTGTTAAAAGAGTAGAAACAACGGCTTCCATAACAGAAAACATAGTGGCAGGCGGCACAGGTATCAGTGTCCTCGCAAAACATGCAGGTTCTGACCTTATGGTTATAGATATCGGAATTAATGCAGAAATACACAGTCCCGGCATAATCAATAGAAAAATCAGATATGGCACGGGAAATATTATGAAAGGCCCTGCCATGACAAGAGAAGAAACAATAAGAGCCATAGAAACCGGCATAGAAGCAGTTTTTGAAGCGTCACAAAAGGGATATGAGCTAATAGGAACAGGTGAAGCAGGCATAGGAAATACCACTACAAGCAGTGCAATTTTTTCTCTTTATTCAGATAGTGAAATAGAAGAGGTAACAGGCATGGGGGCAGGACTTTCAGATGAAGGGGTAAAGAAGAAAATAGAGGTAATAAAAAAATCAATAGAATTAAATCATCCCGACCCTTCAGACCCGGTAGATGTGCTCTCAAAGGTTGGAGGACTGGATATAGCAGGTCTTGTGGGGTGTTATCTGGGATGTGCATCAAAGAGGATTCCGGTTGTAATAGATGGGTTTATATCAGGTGTGGCAGCACTTATGACTATAAAACTTAATGAAAAAACACGAAATTTTATGTTTCCTTCTCATATTTCATCGGAAAAAGGAGGAAAAAAGCTTATGGAATTTCTTTCTATGGAACCGTTAGTCTCTATGGATATGAGGCTGGGAGAAGGCACAGGATGTACTATATCCTTCTTTATACTGGAAGGGGCCTGCAAAATAATAAATGAAATGTTTACCTGTAAAGAAGCAGTCGGACAGGAGCAGATATAAATATTTTTAAGATACTATTTAAGGGGCAAGGGTTTTAATTTAATAAATAGAATTAATATCCTTCGCAAATAAAAGTGAACTCATAACATCAGCTTGATTTAAATCTATATTAGATTTAATTTAAATCCTTTTAATGAAAGAGGTGTAACCATGGCTATTATTCCAAAAGAATTGAGGGAAAAGGTTCAGGAAAGAGGTGATAATTTCACCAGATCCCCTCATGTTAATTATTTAATCAAAGTCTGTCAGGATGTAAAAGATGGTAAATCTGACAGAGAAAGTCTCAGAGACCCTCTTAATAAATTATATGATACCTACAATGCCCTTATAAGTACCTATAAATCTTTGTCTCCGACACAGCCAAAAGATGAAGATTTCAGTATAAAATCAAAAGTCTTTCTCGCATCCTGTGAAGCCTTCAGATGTGCCCTTGATGAAATAACCCTTTATTTCAGGGATAATGACGTAAATCATATTGACCTGGGACTAAAACTCCTCAAAAAAGAAACGGAATCTATTATGGGGCTTACAGATGAATTCAAGCGCTATGAAGAGAAATCTCAGAAATTTTCTCATTCTCCTCCTGTAAGCGAACTAATAAGAATAGGTAAAGGAGTAATATCAGGTGAATTTGAACCACAACTCTTAAAGCCACGGTTAGAGATTGTAAGAAATATTTATGAAGAAACTGCAGGACATGTACAGGAAATGACTAAAAAAGAACCTGATACCAGGGTATTGAAAGAACAGCTTCCCGTTATACTGGAAGCACTGGATTTATTTAAATATGGTCTTGAAAATATAGACACCTATTTTGCTAATATTGAAAAATCTGGCTCAGATGAAAAACCTGTTGAAGAAGGCGATTCCTTCGGAGGTTCTGGCAGTTTCGGCGACGAAAAACCTGTTGAAGAAGGAGATTCTTTCGGAGGTTTTGGCAGTTTCGGCGACGAAAAACCTGCTGAAGAAGGAGATTCCTTCGGAGGTTCTGGCAGTTTCGGCGACGAAAAACCTGCTGAAGAAGGAGATTCCTTCGGAGGTTTTGGCAGTTTCGGCGACGAAAAACCTGTTGAAGAAGGCG
>CALARM010001060.1 GCA_937888925.1 uncultured Synergistia bacterium
CACATGTCACGATTCTCATATAAATAACTGAAAAGAGGTTTGTTTATGAAAAGGTTACGCCGTACAATGATGTATGTTCCCGGGAATAATCCCGGTATGGTTCAAAATGCCGGTATATACGGTGCAGACAGCATTATTTTTGACCTTGAAGATGCAGTTGCCCTTGCGGAAAAAGATGGCGCAAGGTATCTGGTTAAATATGCATTGATGACCATTGATTGCGGAAGGTCCGAAAAGGTTGTAAGGATTAATGGACTCGATACACCATTCTGCCGGGAAGATCTTGAAGAGATTATTCCATGTATTCCCGATGCTCTGAGAATACCGAAGATAGAATATAAAGAACAGGTAATGGAGATAGAAAGAATGGTCTCTGAAATAGAAAGAAAACATGGCATTGCAGAAGGAACGGTAAAGCTCATGCCCATAATGGAAACAGCCCTGGGCGTTGTAAATGCTTTTTCTATCGCCAGTTCAAGCAAAAGAATTGCAGCCATATCAATAGGAGGAGAAGATTTTACAGCAGACCTGGGTATTAAAAGAACTAAAGAGGGAGACGAACTGAATTATTCCCGTTCTCAGATTGTTGTTGCCGCAAGAGCAGCAGGAGTTGATCCCATTGATACGGTTTTTTCCGATGTCAATGATGAAGAAGGATTGAGAAAATCTGCTAAAAAGATTAAAGATATGGGGTTTCTCGGACAGTCTGTGATAAATCCGAGACAGATTATTCCCATACATGAAGTCTTTACCCCTTCTGATGATGAAATAGAAAAAGCCAGACGTATTATTCATGCTATGGAAGAAGCAGAAGAACATGGAGCAGGTGTGGTATCCCTCGATGGTAAAATGATAGATGCTCCTGTGCTTAAAAGAGCCGAACAGACTATAGCCTATGCAAAAGCAGTCGGAAAAATATAGATAGAGTAATAGGAGAATTTATATGAATATAAAAGAACGTAACATACCTGATGAAATAAAAGGTATAGGTAAAATTGATAAATACGGAGGGGTATGGGCAAGTACTCCCAGAGGCAGAAAAGCTGCCACACAGTTATTTGCAGTCAAAGTGGGTGAAAAGAAGGTAGCAGACAGCCTTGAAGAAGCTATAAGACACTGCGACTTGAAAGATGGTATGACAGTATCTTTTCATCACCATCTGAGAAACGGCGATTATGTAGTCAATCTTGTTATGGATAAACTGAGGGATATGGGCTTCAAGAACCTTACCCTTGCAAGCAGTTCCTTAAATGATGTACATTCCCATCTGATTGATCATATAAGAGAGGGTGTTATTACAAAAATCATTACAAGCGGCATGAGAGGAGACCTGGGAAATGAAGTGTCTCACGGTCTTATGGATATTCCTGTAATATTCCACAGCCACGGAGGCAGGGCCAGGATGTTGAAGACAGGGAAACTCCACGTAGATCTGGCTTTTATTGCAGCTCCTACTGCAGATTGTTATGGCAATTTAAACGGGGTAAACGGTCCCTCTGCCTGCGGACCTCTCGGATATGCAAACTTTGATTCCTTTTATGCAGAAAGGGTTATTGCCATTACAGATAATCTGGTTGAATTCCCTGCAACACCGATAAGTATTATGCAGACCCTTGTAGATTATGTAGTAACTATAGACAAATTGGGAGAGCCGAAAGGTATTTCAAGCGGTGCCACAAGAATGACAAGAGATCCGAAATCATTGCTTATTGCAAGATATGCTGCAGATTTTATTGATCATTCAGGATATTTAAAAGATGGCTATTCATTCCAGGCAGGAAGCGGCGGTGCATCTCTTGCAGTGGCCCATTTTATCAGGGAGAAAATGATCTCGAAAGGCATAAAAGGAAGTTTCGGCCTCGGCGGTATTACGGGATATATGGTGAAACTCCTTGAAGAAGGACTCTTTAAAACACTTTTTGATGTTCAGTCCTTTGACCTTGAAGCAGTAAGAAGTCTCAGGGAAAATAAAAATCATGTTGAAATAAGTGCCGGCTATTACGCCAATCCTTTCAATAAGGGATGTATGGTCAATATGCTGGACGTTGCAGTTCTGAGTGCCCTTGAGATAGATTTGAATTTCAATGTAAATGTGCTCACTGGTTCCGATGGTGTCATAAGAGGTGCATCGGGAGGACATTCCGATGTTGCGGCAGGATCAAAACTTACAGTGATTGTTGCCCCGTCTTTCAGAGGAAGGATTCCTACAATAAAAGATAAGGTTATTACTGTTGTAACGCCCGGTGATTGTGTGGACGTTCTCGTAACAGAAAGAGGTATTGCCATTAACCCGAAGAGAGAAGATCTTATTGAAAAGTTTAAAGAGAGTAAATTACCTGTAAAGACAATAGAAGAACTTCAGCATGACGTGGAAAAAATAACAGGTAAACCGAAGGAAATCGAATTTAAAGATAAGATTGTGGGACTGGTGGAATATCGTGACGGAACTTATATAGATGTTATAAGAGAAGTGGCGGAACATTGAGCAGTGAGCAGTGACCAGTGACCAGTGACCAGCGAGCAGTTAATCGATGACCTGTGATGGTAGGGGCGTTTAATTAAACGCCCTTATTCACAGGAGAAAGGTTGTTATGTCGTCTGATAGAGATATTTTATTTGCCGTACTGGAGGCAAGAGAAGATAGGGTAAACAAACGTAATGATTTGCTTGCCCTGTATAAAAAACCTGTTATTACAGTTTCTTTGAATATTCCCGGCCCTGATAAAGGTGCTGTCTGTTACGAACCTGTTTTTAATATATTATGGAATCTTTTGATAACCAGGAAAAAAGAATTTAAAATAGAATACACTGTGAAAAATAAAACACCCCTCGGTTATGAAGGATTTATTGTATCGGACAGAGAAGCAGTAATATTAAAAAAATCAGGTCTATCTCTTGAAGCAGAACATCCTCTCGGAGTATTATTTGATATTGATGTAACAGATGCAGACGGAATAAGGATATCCAGAGAAGATCTCGGTTTCTCACCCCGTCCCTGTATTGTCTGTAAAGAAAATCCTGCTTTCCTCTGTATAAGAGGAAAAAAACATACTCTTGAGGATACACTGAACATAATTCATACTATGATAGGAGAGTATTTTTTGCATAAAGGGGCTGTAAGAAAATAACCGGTTATTATCCTCGTGTCACGCGTTACGCGTCACGATTATGATGTAGTTATTTCCTGATAACTTTATATGAAAATGATGAAGTCTTATGCTTTACTGTTTGTTAATTTT
>CALARM010001061.1 GCA_937888925.1 uncultured Synergistia bacterium
GGCATAAGTATATCAAGAAGTATAAGGTCAGGATGTTTTTCTTCCGCTTTATGTATGGCCTCATCTCCTCCCATTGCTTCAAAGACTTCAAATCCTTCACAGGACAGCTTCATTGCCAGCATATCACAGATTGACTTCTCGTCATCTACAACGAGAATACTTCTCTTACACATCTAAACTCTCTCCTAAAAACAAAATGCTTTCTCCAATATTTCTATAATACAGGAAGTTTATTGTAACATGTTAATTGTAATTTTTTGTTACATAAACAGCATTTTTTGTTAACATAATGTAAACTTTTGGATAATTTTTCAGTCGACTCACGACTCACTATTTCCCCGGGCAATTTTTCAAAAACATTCCTGTATAACTGTTCTTATTTTCCGCCACCTCTTCAGGTGTTCCGGATGAAATAATTCTTCCTCCTCTGTCGCCGCCTTCCGGGCCAAGGTCAATAATATAATCACAGGATTTAATGACATCCAGATTATGCTCTATAACAACAACTGTATTGCCCCTGTCTACAAGATCATTCAATACTTTTATAAGTTTTTTTACATCATGAAAATGGAGTCCCGTTGTGGGCTCATCCAGAAGATATATGGTATTACCTGTATCCCTTCTGGATAATTCTCTTGTAAGTTTTATCCTCTGTGCTTCTCCACCTGACAGAGTGGTGGAACTCTGACCGAGTTTTATATAACCAAGGCCAACCCTGTCAAGTGTTTCCAGTTTATTTAATACGGCAGGAATATTTGAGAAAAATAGAAGTCCTTCATCTACACTCATAGAAAGTATTTCTGCTATATTTTTACCTCTGTATTTTACTTCCAGAGTCTCTTTATTATAACGTTTCCCTTTACATTCTTCACATTCTACATAAACATCAGGTAAAAAATTCATTTCTATCTTAATAAGACCGTCTCCCTGACATGCTTCACAACGGCCGCCTTTTACATTAAAAGAAAATCTCCCTGCTTTATACCCTCTCATCTTTGCTTCTTCTGTCCGGGCAAAAATATTTCTTATTTCATCAAATAATTTTGTATAGGTAGCGGGATTGCTCCGGGGAGTTCTGCCTATAGGACTCTGATCGATTATTATAACCTTATCAATATTAAGGTCAAAAGAGATAGAATCATGAAGTCCCGGTAAATCCTTTGAATTATAAAGTTTTTTCATAAGACCTTTGTAGAATATTTCATAAATAAGGGTTGATTTGCCGGAACCGGAAACGCCGGTAATGGCATTAAAGACACCTGCCGGGATATGAACGTCAATATTTTTCAGATTATGTTCCCTGCAGCCGGTTATATGAATAAATTTATCACTTTTTCTCCTCTTTCCCGGAGTTTCTATTCTTAATTTCCCTGATAAATATTTACCGGTAAGAGAGAGAGAATTTTTCTTTATATCTTCAGGAGTACCCTGTGCCACTACTTCTCCACCATGAAGACCAGCTCCGGGGCCTATATCTACAACATAATCTGCCGATTGTATCGTATCTTCGTCATGTTCCACAACTATAACAGTATTGCCCTGTTCTTTAAGATTATAGAGAGTATCTATGAGTTTTTTATTATCCCTCTGATGAAGCCCTACAGACGGTTCATCAAGTATATAAAGGACCCCCATGAGACTTGACCCGATCTGAGTGGCAAGCCTTATTCTCTGTGCTTCTCCGCCTGAAATAGTGGAAGCAGTTCTTGAAAGAGTGAGATAATCGAGGCCAACCTTTTCAAGAAAGGAAAGCCTGCTTTTGATCTCTTTGAGAACCTGTTTTGCAATATCCATCTGTTTTTTACTGAAATTTAATTCCGTAAAGAATTTTATAGACTGAGAAACAGACATATCTGTAATATCGACAATAGATTTACCGGCAATTTTTACGGAAAGAGCTTTCTGACCGAGTCTTTTCCCGTTACAGGAAGGACAAGGGGAAACACGCATAAATTTTTCAAGTTCCTGACGGCGATATTCCGATTCTGTCTGATTATAAAGACGTTCAGACTGAGGTATAAGACCTTCCCAGGTATTCGTAGAATTCCATTCCACTTCACCTTTTTTCATTACAAGATTGAATTTAATATGTTCATCGGAACCATACATGAGAATTTTGTATTGTTCTTCAGTCAGTTCATTTACAGGAGTGAAAACAGAAAAACCGAAATGTTTTGCCACAGAACCGAGATACTGACCGCGCCATCCGTCTATGGCATTTCTGTACAGCATGATTGCACCGTCTGCTATGTTTTTTGTTTTATCAGGTATAATAAGGTCAGAATCGAAATCCATTTTAATTCCGAGACCATGACAGGTCTGACATGCGCCGAAAGGACTGTTGAAAGAAAACATCCTTGGTTGAAGTTCTTCAAAAGCAAGGCCACATACGGGACATGCAAGCTTTGATGAAAATATTTTCTCCCTCCCGGCTTCGTCAAGGATTATTACAAGTCCGTCAGCTTCACGCAAAGCTACCTCAATTGCTTCAACAAGTCTTGATTTTTCATCTATATTTACCCGGTCAACGACTATTTCTATGTCATGCTTTTTATATCTTTCCAGGCCTATCTTTTCATCTGTTCTATAAACTTTCCCGTTAACCCTTACACGTAAAAAACCATCTTTATTTAAATCTGTTATAAATTTTTCATAAGTACCTTTTTTCTGTCTTATAACAGGAGAAAGGACTGTAACCATACCTGTCATATTATTCTGGATATTTTCGGTTATCTTTTCCGGTGACAGTGCCTGTATTTCAATATTATGTTCCGGGCAATAAGGTGTTCCTATTCTTGCGATAAGAAGTCTTAAATAATCATAGATTTCCGTTACAGTCCCCACAGTACTTCTCGGATTTTTACTTGTCGTCTTCTGATCGATTGAAATGGCAGGACTCAGACCTTCAATGGAATCCACATCAGGTTTCTGCATAAGACCCAGGAACTGTCTTGCATAGGCAGAAAGGGACTCTACATAACGGCGCTGACCTTCTGCATAAATTGTATCGAAAGCAAGAGTAGATTTGCCGCTTCCTGAAAGACCTGTAATGACAACGAGACTGTCTCTCGGTAATTCAAGATTTATATTCTTGAGATTATGTTCCCTTGCACCTTTAATTACTATATTTTTCTGAAGATTCCACGGCATGGATATTCCGTAAGGATAGACAGAACATCGTTCTTCATGGAGTATCATATTATTTTCTTCTTCTAAAACCATTTTCATAT
The DNA here is from genome assembly GCA_937888925.1 of uncultured Synergistia bacterium. Next base: position 3,231 of record CALARM010001061.1, read on the forward strand.
AAATTATTT
>CALARM010001062.1 GCA_937888925.1 uncultured Synergistia bacterium
GTAATGGAGGAAATAGTAACAAGGCTCATAGATACGGAAAAAGAAATGATTTTCTCCTTTTCCGGCAATCAGAGTGAAGCAGATAAGCATAACAGGGAATTTCATGAGAGTTTTGAACAGGATGTAACAGGTATTGAAAAGAGTTTTGAAAAAACCTCTGTAGAAGAAATAAGAAATCTGGTATTCGGGAAATTAAATAATATAAAAACGTCACTTAAAAAGAAAAAAGAGATAGACCAAAAACTTCATGATGATGCTATGAGTTATATTTCCAGATTGCAGGATGATCTGAAAAAGAATGAAACAGATATAAAAAAGATACAGGACATGGCAGAATTAGACAGTCTTACAGGCATATATAACAGAGGAGCTTTTCAGCAGAAATTAAAACACGAATATAATAAATTTAAAGAAAGTAAAGCACCATGTTCTCTTATAGTTTTTGATATTGACACCTTTAAAAAGATAAACGAACTTTATACTTATGATAACGGTGATCGTATACTTCAAACGATTGCGAAATTGCTCAAAGAGAGAATACCGGAAAAATATATTTTCGCCCGCTACGGAGGAGGAGAATTTATAATGATCCTTCCCGGCATAGAACTGGAACAGGCAAAACAGACTGCGGAAAAGACAAGGAAACTCATTACAGATATAGATTTTTACCACAGGGAACAGAAGGTTCCGGTAACTGTCTCGGCGGGAGTTGTAGAATTTCAGGAAAAACTTAACAGTCTCCAGATATTGCAGAAAGCTCATGAAGCGATGAAATCAGCCAAGAAAAAAGGAGGAAATCAGATCAGTTAGCAGTGACCAGTGACCAGTTATCAGTTATCAGTTACCAGTTATCAGTTACCGGTTACCAGTTTTAATACTATATAATGTTATTGCTCACTGGTCACTGGTCACTGGTCACTGTAACCACTGGTCACTGATAATCGCTCACAGTTCCGACGCTTTTTCTATATCTACAATTTTTATTCCGTCAATATATTCTTTTACCTCATATTTAGTAATAAAGGTTATTTTCTTTATAATTTCAGCCATTCTCTGGGACTGGTTTTCAATTCTTTTAAATTGTTTGTAATTTGGATGATCTTCCTGGTGTTTTGCCATTAACAACTGTGATGTCATAAGAATTGCTGCCAGAGGCTGATTTAATTCATGAGCGGTGGCACCGGCCATTTCAACAACACCTTTGAGCAATGACTGTTTCTCTACTTCTTTTCTTAAATAAACAGTATAAAGATGGGTTTTTACTCTGGCAATAAGTTCTTCTTTAGGGAATGGTTTTATAATATAATCCACACAGCCACATTTGAAGCCTTTTATCATATCATCTGTTTTACTTCTTTCGCTTATAAATATAACAGGGATATGACGGGTTTCATCATTTTCTTTAAGTTTCATAGAAAGAGAAAAACCATCCATACCGGGGAGATCAGTGTCAAGTAAAATAAGATCAGCCATATAATCCTGCAACTTCAGAAGAACTGTCTCTCCGTCAGGCACAGAGAAAACCTCATAACCTTCTTTCCTGAGAGTTTTCTTTAAAACAGTTGAAGACATGGCATCTACTACCATGATCTTCATTTTACTGAGATCTATCTCTGTTATATCATATGTTTTAAGTGACATACCATTAACCTCGCATCACATATCACGCGTTACTCATCACGTCCCTAACATGATGTCCAGCTGAAAGCGACCTGATCTTTATGTTCCGGGCACTGAGTAATGATAGCACAGCCACCTTCTCCAAAGCTGTAAGGAATACTATCTTCAGAATCGATCTGAAATACAAGTCTCATTTCTCTTTCACAGACAGGGCAGAACGGATATTCTACTGTCTGTATCCAGTAAGGCCATCCACCAAGTTTGTCTCCCAGTGACGGTGATACAAGACCATACATATATTCCTCTTCTTGCTCATTCAGCTCAATATGTTCTTCTTTAATTATCTTCTCCATTTCATCAAAACCCGGAAATTCACTTTCTATTTCCATCCAGCCCGTAATTAATCTGGGAGGATAATAATCTACATCGGGAATTTTGACATTTCTACCTCTACCTGATGGTTCTATAAGTCTTACCAGCATAGTATCAGAGAAAGGTCTCGAATCTGTGCACCAGGTACAGTAAAATAACTGTATCAAACCTTTGCCGGACTCATTTTTTAATTCAGATGGAAGTTCGTCACAGTTAATCTGAAGAAAAAACTGTAACGGTCTGTTACATCCGGCACAGAGTGGCCATCTTTCACCTTTTGAAAGATAGGGAGTACCGCAGAATTTAGATGATTTTTGAGCGCCATCTCCTTCTTTTACAACAGGTCTCCACGCTCTTTTTTTCAATCTGTCTATCTGTCCCGTAAGACTCCCTTCTACGTGAGGAATTTCATTGAGTAATGGCTGATTAATCTGAAGGTTTTTTATCAATTTACCGAAGATATCATCTGTTACTTTATCAGTAATTTCGATATAGCCTTTTTTTAATTTTTCCCTGATCATTTTTTCATAAGTTACAGCGGCTTCTTCATCAGATGAACATTCAACTGTAATAATTTTATCTTCAATAGAAACAGACCAGAAATTACCTGATTTATCATCTTTAAATATTCTTTTCCTCATAAAAAT
>CALARM010001063.1 GCA_937888925.1 uncultured Synergistia bacterium
GATGGAAATATAGAATTCCTGGGAAGAATGGACGAACAGGTAAAAGTCCGCGGCTTTCGTATAGAACTCGGGGAAATTGAACATGCCGTAAAGGAATATTCCGAAGTAAAAGATGTTGTCCTTATGGCTCATGAAATCACAGAGGGAGATAAAACTCTCTGTGCCTATATTGTATCAGACCATGATATAGATATAGAAAAACTCAGGGATTTCCTCAGAAAAATGCTGCCTGACTATATGGTACCGACTTATTTTATCAAAGTGGATGAAATACCTCTTACGCCAAACGGAAAGGTAGACAGGAAAAAACTGGTTCCTCCTGACCTTACGGATTATAAGAAGGAGATTAAAAGACCGAAAAATGAAAATGAAGAGAAGCTCTGCAGAGCCTGGGAAAAGGTACTTAATGTCAGCAATATAAGCATGGATGACAACTTCTTTACCCTGGGAGGTCATTCACTGAAAGCAGTGGCCCTTGTGGCAGAACTTCAGAAGGATTTTGACATAAAATTAAATGATATATTCAAATATCAAACCATTGAAGAACTGGCTGAAAATATAACAGGCATAAAAGATAATCTGAAAAGAAGGCTCCTGGCTTTGAAAAATGAAATGTCTTTACCTGTCAGGGAAGAAAGTGATATGGCGGAAATAGAAGAGTCTATCGGAAAATACAGGGATGAATACAAAAAATATGCATCTGTCGATCTATCTGTAAAGAAGCAGTATAAGCATATACTTCTTACGGGAGGGACAGGTTTCCTTGGCAGCTATCTCCTCCGTGACCTTCTTACGAAAAGAGATGCCATGATTTATGTACCGGTAAGGGGTCATAGTGAAGAAGAATGCAGAGAACGTCTGATAAAGAAATTAAATTATTATTTCGGCTCAGAATTATTTGAAACATACAGAGAGAGAATCATAGTGGTCAGGGGTGATCTTTCGGAGGAAAACCTGGGTCTACCCGCAGATTTATATGATGAACTTTCATTGAAAATAGACTGTATAATAAATTCTGCAGCCAATGTGAAACACTACGGTCTCTATAAGGAATTCTATGACGGCAATGTAAAATCCAATCATAATCTGATTAAATTTGCTCTGAAAGGGAAAATGAAAGATGTCCATCATGTTTCCACTACCTCTGTAGGAACAGGCTATATAGAAAATAAAAGTAAAGCCGTCTTTACTGAAGACACTGTGGACATAGGGCAGAAGTCCGACAACCTTTACCTTCAGACAAAACTGGAAGGAGAAAAAGTTGTTCTGGAAGGAAGAGCAAAAGGTCTTGCTGTCAATATTTATAGAGTGGGTAATATTACCTTTGATTCAGAGAAAGGCATATTTCAGGCAAATATAGAATCAAATGCCTTTTATCAGCGGATAAAATCCTTTATAAACCTGGCGATTATTCCGCAGGGATTCGGCGAAGCAGACCTTTCATATGTAGATGGGGTAAGCAGTGCAATTCTCTCACTCTTCGATCTGAAAGAACTTGAGAATAACATATTCCATATAGAAAATCCGCAGAAGGCAGATCTGTCTGAGTTACTGACTTCAGAGGCACTGGGACTCAACATTCAAACTCTGGAGATGCCTGCGGTTATAGATTATCTGCTGGAACATTATGACCACGAAGGTTTCAGGGAATATATAGAAAACCTTATGGTTCATATGGGATTTATGGCAGAAGAAGATATGAATAAAATAACTTATACGATAACCTTATGTGAGAAAACAGACTTTATACTGGACAGAACCGGTTATAAGTGGCCGGCCCTTGATATTCAGTCTCTTAAAAAGATGTTATATGAAGCTCTTAAAGACAGAATTGCTATATTGAACAGGTGCCATGTCTTTGAATGCCTTGGTTCTGAAGAACTGGCTTCTGTCGCATGCAGAGCATGTCAGGAATATTATCCTGACGGTTCCGATATTCTGATGGAAGATCAGATGAATGATAGTTTCTATGTTGTTGCAAGAGGAGCGGTATCGGTAAGCTGTACATCGAGTTCAGGATGGATTGGAACCGTTTCTATACTCGGTACAGGTAATATTATGGGAGAAGGAAGTATATTTGAAGATACCCGTGCCGGCATACTGGCAGAAGCTGTTATGGGAGATGTACTCCTCTTCAGATTTAAGAATAAGGATATAAGAAATCTTATGGATAGAATCCCGCAGATTAGCAGCAGTTTGATAAGGGAATTAAGCAGTAAAATAGCAAATTTGAGGAAAATAATAGTAACTATAGGATAAATTTATTTAGATTCGTGACGCGTGACGCGTAATGCGTGATATATAATGATATTACGACTTACGACTCACCGGGCATTATATAATAAAAAAATATAGAATAATTATTCCTCCTTTTCCTGGCAATTTTCAATTTCTAATCCTCCTGCCCTGTTCGATTGCTTCCCTTTCTTCTTACCCTGAGATATATTTTTCCATCAGAATAACCATCTTGTAAAATATGATATAATAAAATTTTAAATAAATTTTAAAAAATATAAAGGAAATTCAGTAAATTAAATAATATAATCTGGTAAAAAGAGGGCAATGTTTACCAATCAAAATCATCGTGGTTAACTACCAGATAAAGAGAATGCAGGTTTTTTTGACAGATTGCCTGGAAATAGAAGAAAGGAAGGAAAAAATGGAATATTATGAATTGACTCACCCTCAGAAGAGAATCTGGTTTAATGAAGAAAAATATGAAGGAACATCCTTTGCAAATATTGCTTTTACAGTTAAATACAGAGAAAAAATAGAATTTTCACTTTTAGAGAAAGCAATAAATACAGTAATCAGACAGAATGAAGGCCTCAGATTAAGACTTAAAAAAGCAGACACCGGTTATGTCCAGTATGTACTTCCTTTTGTAGATTACGTACCGGAATATCTGGATTTTTCCGATAAAGATGAAACTGTTCTTGACCGGTGGATTAATAATAAAACAAATGAACCTTTTACCCTTGTAGACAGCGATTTATTCAGTTTTTTTCTGATAAAATTCAATGACAGGGAAGAAGGATACTATCTAAAAATACATCATATTATTTCAGACGGCGGCACTGTAGATCTCCTGTTCAGAGAAATCGAAGAATATTATGA
>CALARM010001064.1 GCA_937888925.1 uncultured Synergistia bacterium
GATGCTAAAAAAATAGCACTATGATTACATAAGGCTTTTTAGAGGTTTTTTATTCATTTTTGACAATATTCTGTCAAATTCAGGAAGAAGATGTCAGACAGATTGAAGAGGCCTGTAAAAAACTGGCCGGTATCTAATGAAGTCACGCGTGACGCGTCACGCATTACGCGTCACGCGTCACGTAACCAGTTTGTTATATAAATCCCTGAGACGTAAAGAAGAAAGACTGTTTAGATTTTGCGACAGATAGCTATATTTTTTCAGTAATTCCCGGAAATTATTTTTACTTATGGCAAGAAGAGTGGTTCCTTCCGAATAAATTTTTGCATTAAATTCATAGGCTCCTCCGTCTATACAGGATACTTCCCCCAGTATATCTCCCGATGAAAGAGTCATAATTTCTGTTTCCCTCCCTGTAAGAGTTCTTTTATAAATCATTACCTTTCCTGATTTTATTATATAGACCTTATCTCCTTCTTCTCTTTCTCTGAATATTACAACACCTCTGTCATATTTTTCCGTGGAAATTTTATCTGCAATATCATCAAGCTGTTTAAAGGTAAGATGTTTGAAAAGGTTGCTTACATAGGCAAGATCGTAACCTTTTATGCCGCTTTTTTCTCCTTTGTAATGACTGTGCCAGGAAGGTGCGGCAGAAACCATATAAGGCTGTTTCTGAGTTAAAGATGATACAGGAGGAAATTTTGTCACTTCCGGTTTTTGAACCTTTTTTTTATAGTCCTCTGTTTCCTGTATATTGAGCTTTTTCGTGGTGAAAGCGGAGGTAAGTTCGGCTGTCTGGTGATTTAATTTATTTGTATTGTAAGCAGAGGTAAGACCTGTCATATCAGAAGGTTTTTTCGTAACATGAGGCGTTAAATCTCCTTCTCCTATTTCTTCCAGGGATGCTTTCCTCTCTTCCATATCCTGAATCGTTTTACTTGCAGCAGAAAGCTGTCCCAGTGCGGTAGTTATATGTTTTTCTTTACTGTCCTGTAAATAAAGCCTGAATTCGGTTACTGCAAATTTCAGATTCTGTACCGTTTTGTCAAAAAGGGTTTTATTTGAAAATTCCTCCTGCCAGTCGCTCATACTTCCGCCGACAGAACGTTTTTGAAATCTTACTATTTCCCTGTCTATTAAGATTATTACACCGTCAAGATAACTGGCAAAATCTTCCTGTGACATAAGGCCGAGCATAAAACGCTGGGACATCTCTTTTATTTTCCTGTGATTTATATCTTCATGAAGGCCAAAGGCTTCTATTCTTTCTTCTACTTTTTGCCCCTGTCTTTCGATTTTTTTCCCCAGTGGTTTATCTCCCAGTTCCTTCAGGTTTATCTGTCCTTTTGTTGCAACAGAAAAGGAAGGAATTCCCACTCCCTGCTGTTTGCCGCCGGGAAGTCGCCCCAGTTCCTGGGCAAATATCCTTACTGCGTCTATCTGCTGTTTATGTTGTTTAAAATCATTCGTAAAATACATGGTCTCTGAAATTTCCTTTCCGGAGATTTTTGACTGATTTTATGTTATCTCTTAAGAAATAGATTAACCAGAGTATAAAAACTACTCCATTTAATAAACTTATTAACAGAGATGTCTTTAAGATACCAAAAAGAGGTATAAATATTATACCTGTACATATTGAACCAAGCAATGCTCCTGTATGGTCGGCACTGTTAATTATTCCTGCTATCTTTTCGGTACCGGTTCCTCCGTATAAATCACATGTGAGGGGAAATATAAAGCCTGTAAAGAAACCGGCAGGAAGGATAAAAAATAGAAAAATATATTCGGAAAATCGTGACAGATTTATGGATAGAGGAAGGCATAATGAAAACAGGGCCAGCCCCCCCTGTGCCATAAGTATAAGTCTTTGATCCCTGGTTTTAGAAAGTATTTTATTCATTACAAACGTTCCTGCCGAAAGACCGGCCATAAATATTGCTACGAGTAATCCGATTTCCTGATAAATATATCCGAAGATATTTTGAAAAGCAAAGATTAATATTATTTCCATTGCCATGCCTGAAAATCCTGTTACAGTTATAGAAAGAAAAGAATTAAATTTAATTTCCGAGCTTCTATCTGTTTTCTTTACACATATATATAATATTCTTACAATTAAAAGAAATAATACAATGTATACTATCCAGATTATATTAATTTTACATAATTTCTGCAATATGAGACTCAGTCTCGAGCCGGAATATCTATCCCAGAGTATGAGGTTGTAGAAATAAGTAACAGGCTGTATATCAGTATTTAACGATACAGTCTGTTTTTCCATAGAATTTTTAATAAAATCTATCAGATCTTCAGGGAGTAGAATCTCAAAGTGATAGGGAGAAAAATAATCTGTTTTTATATTTCTTTCTTTATATCTCCTGGAAAGTTCCTCTCTGTCGGTTGTAATAACTCCCGGAGAATTACAGGCAAAAAGATAGTTTTTATCTCCCGGCGTTATTATTACATGAGAAAAAATTGCAGTGAGACTCTCATATATGGAACCGGCGTAATTACCTGTATAAGTTCCTATGTAATTCTCGGAAGAACTTAATTTTGTGACAAAGACACCGCCGGGATTTAGAATTTTCTCGATTTCTTTGAAGAAATCAATCGTATAATATCTGTTTAACATAGCAGTATGAGGTTCAGGTAAATTTACTATTACTATATCATAAGACGATTTTGTATTTTTTACAAAGTACCTTCCGTCTGAATAATATATACTTACTCTTCTGTCTTTCATTGCTCTGATTTCATCCGGTGAGATATATTTTACAACCATATCAATTATTTTAGAATCCAGTTCTATATAATCCAGTCTCTCTACAGGATATTTTAATATAATTCCAATCATACCTTCTGCACCTCCTCCTATGAGGAGGATCTTTTTCGGCTTATGGTGTTCTGACATGATAAAATGAGTTTCCAGGGAATAGCTGTATTCATCGGGGAAAGATGATGTATATTCACCGTTAATATAGAGGCTGTATTGTTCGTCTGCTCTGCCTAAAGCCAGATTTTGATACTGACTGTCCACTGTTTCTACAAGTTTTAAGTTGCTGAAACTTTCCCATCTTTTATTTACAAAATATTGATTTATGCTGTTTGACCGTAAAAACAGAACCGCAGTCACTAAGAATATTATTAAAAAGCATATTTTGACAGTAATTTCTTTTCTGTCTATGAGAAAAATAAAACAATTAAGAGTCAGAAGAGATATATAAAGAAATATGATAGCAAAAGGATTCAGGAAATAAACAAGGATAAATGTGAAAATAATTCCTCCTGCCAGGCTTCCTATAGATTCCAGACCATAGACAGTGCCTATCTGAATAGATGAATTTTCCATGTATATACCGGATATTACCCTGCAGGCCACAGGAAATAAAAAGCCTGTCATAAAGGTAAATGGAAATATTGCACCAACAGTTCCTGTTATTATATAGAATAAAGGGATGAATTCTCCGGAAGGTACGGAAAAAATTGTTCTTAACTGTCTTATAAAACATATATCCAGAGGAAAAATTACACACATCAGAAAAAGAGTTGAAAACAATGTTGCCGTAGAATTTTTAATTTTTCCTGCCACATAACCTCCCGTAACTGAACCTGCAGTTATGCCGGAAAACCAGCAGGAAAATATTATACCTATAGAGAGCTCATTGCCGAAGAAAATTATCAAAAATTCCCTCATGAACAGTATCTGTGCTGTTATGGTGCATGAGCCTGTAAGTATGATAAGTGATTTAAGTGAATATAATTTCCTCATAGTAATTTTTATTTTTCTTCCCGTCAGAACAGCTTCTCGTAGAAATGTCATCTCCTGTCTGAGTATAACATGGTTGTATGATTTTACAAAATATTAATTCCTGTACCATTATCTTTTATCATTCCATACACTATTCTGAAAAACAATTTGCAGGTTTTAACAGAAACGTAAAATTTATAGAAACTTTTTAGATAAAGGAATTTAAAAAATATCTATAGAATATACAAAATTAAACTAAATCATCTGTAAGGGAGATATTTCTTATGAAAAAACCTGATTTTAATACCATGTCAATCTTTATTATTCTTATACTGATTACCACGGTAATATCCGGATGCGGAAATGAAGATAGTACAGGTTCTTCTATTATACAGAATCCCGGCAACGGTAATATTTCTTTTTCCGTAAAATGGTCAGATATGGATATTTACAATACCCGGTCAGATAACCCGTCATCCCCTGACGTGAAATATATAAAACTGGATGTCTTAAATGCAACTTATAAAATTGTTCAATCACAATGGTTTACAAGAGACCGGAATGATACTGAAAGTGCAAATTTCTCTCTTTCTGCCGGTTTATATTTCCTTGATATGGAAGGCTATAAAGATGATAAACTTACTCTTGTATCCCACAGAAGGACTGCAGTAAATGTCCGGGCCGGAGAAATTTCCAGTGTCCTGGCCAGTTTAGGCATATCAATAATAAACAGGGACGGAACAATAGTTCTGGAACCACGTACTACAGGTGATGAACCGGGAGATATTATTACATTTGTAAATAATAGTGGAAACTCCTGTGTATTAAGTATAGGAAATAACAGTTATTTTATACCTTCATATGATCCTGAAAATCCAAATGCAAATTCATTCCTATATACAATTCCAGATGCCTCCGGTATAAATTATCAGGTTTATAATGAATCCGGCGTCACACGTCTGGCAGATGGAAATATTAATATAACAGACGTGAGTGGTTTCACATCTGAAAAAGGGATATATGTAGATGTTATGAATGGAAACGATACCGGCGGAAACGGCACTGAGGAAAAACCTTATAAAACATTGGAATATGTTACAAGATATGTTAAACCCCCCGGTAATTCAACAATCCTTCTTGTGGCTTCTTCACAAATTACAAGATATACGCCTCTTTCTACTATTAAAATATCTAATAATTTAACAGTAAAAAAAGCTGCAAAATCAGGCATAAATGAATGTATTGTCGATTTCGGAGGGAAGAATTGTAATTTTACTTTATATGGCTGCAATGTCACTTTTTCTAATCTTACAATAACAGGTGGAGGAGACTCTGGAATTAAAGCATACATTCAGTGTGGAGTAAATATAGATAATTGTAAAATAAGTGGGAACATGTCTGAATCTGATGGCGGAGGGATTAATATTTTCAAAGGTACTCTTAATATGAATTATGTAACAGTAACAGGAAATACATCTACTTATGGCAAGGGCGGTGGGATCTGGATTCTGGGCAATCTCTTTATAAATTCCGTAACAATAACGGAGAACCGGGCAGAAGATGGCGGAGGAATTTATAATCACATCGGTCCTATAATGGATAAGTTTAATGGAAACAGTACAATAAGTGGAAATTCTGCAGACAGAAACGGGGGAGGAATATATATATGGGAAGGAGATCTTTATTTTAGCTCATCTGGTAAGATAGAAAATAATAAAGCAGGTTCAGGCGGCGGGATATATGTATGCCGGAATGGTGATTGTGATATTCGGGGGAACTGGATAATAAGGGGGAATAGCCCTGATAACATATTTACAGAATAATGATTGATATTCTGTAACCGAAAAAATCGTAACGCGTTACGGAAGGAATAAATTCTTATGTTGTGACCGGGCAATCATGGTCGTGAGTAAATAAATATTATAACCTTTCTAAATAATTTAACAAAAAATTAACAAAAAAATCTTGTTAAAAATTTAAATTCCTGATATGCTTGATTTAAATGTATAGGAATTTTCATTCCAGTTAAGATGTTATATGGTTGATAGCTGAGAGTTGAGATTTTAAGGTTAATTTAACTCTCAACTTTAAACCCTTTTAAACAATCTGATCTTTATAGAAAGAAGGGTCTATTATGGTAGAAATGACAAGAGATTTTAATTATAATATAGCACCTCAGTCCATAAATACTGCAAGAACAATTCAGGCACTGCAAAAAACAGCAGATGGAGCCGTACCTTTACCTCTGGCATATAACAAAAATCTTACTGCCGTTAAAAACCTTTATGAAGGAAATCAGGGAGAACTTACTCCCATCACAGGAGACACCGGAAATAAGACTGCCGCTGAAATAGCAGAAGAGGTGAAAAAAGCAGAGACAGAAAGAAAAAAGGCAGAGGAAGCAAAAAGGAAAGAAGCTCTTCTTGAGGCAAAAACTGAATTTGAATCTGACAGACAGGAATTCAGAGATCTTTCAGAAAAACTTGATGACAAATGGAGAGATGAACTGGGAGGCTCATGGGATGTGAGCGAAGGCTCAAAGGTAAAAGAGAAGGTTGCCCAGATGGAAGCAAAAAAAGAAGAAGCCCTTAAAGGTCATGATGATAAAATTGAAGAGCTGAAAGATGAAAAATCCTCTCTTGAAACAAAACTGGAAGGTACAAAAGATGATGAAGAGAAAAATAAAATAGAGAAAAAAATAACAGATGTAGATGAAAAGATAGAAAAGGAAGAGGCGAAAAAGGCAGAAACAGAAAGACAGGAAGAGGAAAAGATAAAGGAAAAGAAAGAAAAGCTTCAGAAGCTGAAAGACAGAATTTATGAACTCCGTGAAGAATCCATAAAATATAAAGAAGATCTGGAACGTTCAAAAAGCTATGAAGACAGCCCTTACTGGAAGGATGACATTAAAAGAAAACAGGGAGAAATCAATCTTCAGGTAGAAGAGATTGAAAGAGAAGTTGCCGACCTGACAAGACTTTAAGGGCGTGATGCGTGATGCGTAATGCATGATACGTGATTGGTTATAAAAAAGAGGTAATAGTTATTAAAAGAAAACTATTACCTTTTTTCCTTGATAAAAACTATTTACAAAAGGTTAAGGTGATGTGATAATAATAGTGAGTCGTGAGTAGTGAGTAGTGAATGGTGAAGGAAGCCACAACCGGTAGGGGCGTTTAAATAAACGCCCATCACGCATTACGCATTACGCATCACCCATCACGATGTTAAGGAGGTTTTCCATATGGATCCCATATCTACAAATATATATGGTTCAGGGAGAATAGCCGGGCCTGCTATTACCAGATTGCCGGCCAGATCGGTACAGGCAGAAGAACATATAGAAGAAAAGCCGGAAAAGAAAGTTTCTCTGTCACAGGATCAGATTATTTTAAGTGACACACCGGCAGAAAAACAGGTTGAAAAGAAAAAACGGACAAGAAATTTAAAAGGAGAAACTAAAAAAACCGAATTAAAAAAAGCGGTAAAAGAAGAAGCTTTTGAACAGATAGATGAAGATGAATCCATAGAAACATCCCTTGCAAGATTTCAAAAAGTAAGAAGAGAACTTCAGTCAGAACCTGTTACAAAAGAAGAAGAAGGTCAGAGCAGACTTGCCCTCAGAGGACTTAAAAAAATTAAGAAAGAACTTCGTTCCGGCGGTATAAGAGACGGCCAGAATATGCAGGATGTCCGTCTTCTGACAGAACATT
>CALARM010001065.1 GCA_937888925.1 uncultured Synergistia bacterium
AAATAAAAAAACGATGGTATTCCATCGTTTCTATAGTTTTCTTAGTAGTGTGTAGTAAAAACCTTTTACAGCTTATGATGACTGATCCTCCGGCCAATTCCGATGAATAACAGCAGAAGGCTTTTAGAGTACTTACTCAGAGACTTCAGTCAGAGTCTGTTATTAATTACAATTCATACTTAATATGCGCTAATTTATAAGACCTAGAGAGGTATACCTCTTGACAGGCCTCCGCCGCCGCCAAGGAGAAATCCGAGGTGACTTCCCACACCGGACCCCATTACTCCTGCCATCAATAATGGAGCAAGAGGTAAAGCTGCTCCACCTGTGCCAAGAACCAGTGCGGCTATACCAACTCCTGCTGCAAAACCGAGTAATTTCCCGAGAAATCCACCCATTCTTGCTGTTTTACATTTTTGATTTATAAGAGCACCTCTTCTTGCTACTCTTGCATTCAGGGCTGCCAGATCTGCATCACTGGCTAAGCCGCCTCCTGCCATACCCATACCGAGTCCGCCTCCTGCCATGCCGCATCCGCCCATACCCATAAATGGAGTCATTCCGCCCATACCGACACACATGGAACTCATTCCTCCGAACATACCCATACCTGACATGAAACCGCCGGAAAATATTCCTCCGCCCATGCCTATCTGCATATAACTTTGCATCCCAACTGCTCCAAAACCAAATGAACCGCCAACTGCTAACATTTTATATACACCTCCGTAATTTTTTACCCCTTAATCATTACCCTTTTTATATTTCGTTAATTACTTATCACGACATTAGAAAAAATGTAAAGGGGAATTTGTATTTTTTTTATAATTTTTTACTGTTTATCTGATTGGACGTCGACAAATATTCTTATGATATAATCATTACGATCGTAATCTGCCTGGAATCCTTTTAACCGGCTCAATTCAGTGAGAGACACATAGATTCCTTCCTTCCTCTGAATTGTATTTATCTTTTCACCGTTAAATGTGGCAGTTTTACTTTCAGGATTATATAAAAAACACTGTGAACCGGACGCTAAAATATCATCGAAGAGTATCATTATTTCATCATTATTGCCATCCCTGTAGGCTTCTACCGGCAAGAATTTATTGTTTATTATTATTTTTGTCACTGTAATGAACATATAATTCTCTCCAGGTCTTTTTACTTCTACCAGTCCTGTTTTTACCAGGGAAGACAGTGGCAAAAATGCAGTATCCCCGAATTGTCTGGCTTTAAGATTTTTATTCCCTATGAGAACATTACTGTTTTCAGGTTTCCACTGGAATTTTATACCTGTTATATTTCCGAATTCTCTTAATGATATATATATTTCTCCGTGATATAGAAAAGCTTTTTTCGTAAGTGATATATCATTTAATAAAAATTCGGGATAATAAATATTTATGAGTCTTTTATTTTCTCTTTTCACATGAAAAGAAAAATGTTCTGCCAGTTTTTCTACCGGAATTAAGGATTTTCCTTTCTTCAGAACACATTTGAAAGACGTATCACCGAATCTGGCTTCTTTTGTATTGTTGTTCCAGGCAAATTTTATTCCCATTACATCAGAGATATATTTGATTGATATAAATGGTTTATCCTGTATTAAATCTCCTTCTCCCCAGACAGGTTTCCCGTTTAAATTCATTACTACCGAGTAAAAACTTAATGTTCTTGTGTCTTTATTCACTAGATAGTCCATATCAACGATTTTTGCCAGTTCTATAGCATTAACATAACATCGTTCGTCATAAAAGATGAAGCTGATTTTTTTCCCTTTTACAGTGGCCAGTGCTTTCTCTTTATCCAGAGTAATAGTATCGGAAGAAATACTATTCCAGTCTTTCAGGGATATATAAAATTCTTTTTTACCACCCATAAAATCCATAGGATATATGGATTTTACATATACGTCCTGTCCCTGAAAGATTACTTTATAGGGATTGGATACCATGAGGAATCTTCCGGAGCTTCTCTCCAGTATCTCTTTCAGAAGTTTTTCATCATAAGCTATACCGGTTTTATCGAGTTTATATTCAAGGTTTTTTAATCTGTCTTTTTCTCTGGAATATATATCAGGATATGCCGCTATATATATTGAGTCTCCTTCTACTGCTATATCTGTACTTTTATAAACTATATCTACTATTGTTCCGACCTGTACAAGATCAAATACTTCTTTGACCTGAGACGGGTCCATTCTGATACATCCATGGGAAACAGAATAACCTATCGAAGAAGGGTTATTTGTGCTGTGTATGCCGAGATCATTTCTATCAAGACCCATCCAGTATTTTCCCAGCGGGTTATCAGGGCCCGGAGGAACAGGTTCCTCTACGATCATTTCCGTATATTCTACCCCTTTATCATCTATTTTTTTTACAGGTTTCGGAGGAGGATACCATGCAGGGTCAGTTTCTTTACTGACTATTTTATACTGTCCTGTAGGAGTCGGCGTTTTCGGGCTACCTGCCGCTATTTTAAATTGTTTTATTATTCTGTCCTTTTTATATACAGTAAGGGTGAGAGCAGGTATATTTACACATATCCTTATTTCTTCCTCTGCCTTCTCCTGAGAGAAAGCTGTATTACTGAAATTTATAATAAAAGAGAATAATATTATAAATGCTAATTTTTTCATAAAACCTCCTTAATGGTTTGCAGGATGTGAGATCTTAGATTGGTAAAATATTACAAGCTTCTTGCCAGTCTGAAACCGAGGGAGTTACACAGAGCAGAAGGCCAGCTGCAACTGCGGCTTGAAGATCTGCAGTAAAAGGCTCCGGAACAGTAACTTCCGCCTCTTGGCACACGGGCCTGACCGGAAGGATGGCCGGAAGGATTTTTAACAGATGTATCAGGATAAGGTCCGTACCAATCATTACACCATTCCGATACATTGCCACTCATATCATAAAGCCCGAAACTATTAGGTAATTTCAGTCCAACATCATGGTGATTGCCTGAAGAATTGGCCTGATACCAGCAATAAGCTCCATCGATATTATCGCCCCAGTAATACTGGGTATCTGTGCCGGCACGACAGGCATATTCCCATTCGGCTTCTGTAGGAAGTCTGTATCCTTTACCTGAGAGCCATATAGAAGGGTCTTTCCCTCTGTTATTTCTGGGGCCATAACATGGCTCATATCCGGACTGAACACTCAACCAGTTGCAGTATGATACTGCTCCATACCAGGTTACGCTTACTACAGGCCTGTTTCTATAGCCCTGACTGACTCTGAATGAGCCAGGTCTCGGACCGCCGAGTATACCGCACCATTTAGTGGAAACTATATTTACCCAGTTAACATTGTCTTCGATCTGATTTCCTTCTGAATTTAAGAAGGCACAGAAAGCTTCATTTGTAACGGGATATTTACCAAAGTAGAAGGAACTTAATTCAACGGTATGAACAGGTTTTTCACCTGAAAAATCAATGTCACATCCCATATTAAAAGATCCGGCGGGAATTAAAATCATTGCAGGATTTAAAACAGAAGATTTCGAATGTTCTTCTTCTTTTATTTCTTTTATTTCTTTTATTTCCTGTTTGAAAGACAGGGCATCAATCATATCTCTTGCAGTTAAAAATCTTTCCCCTATATCATCTTTCAGGGATTTCATAACAGCATTTTCCAACTCGCAGGTTATTGACGGAATTATTCTTCTCAACGGGGTGAATGTAAATGGTGCAGGATATGAACCGGTAAGAAGGTGATGAATGGTTGCACCAAGGGCATAGAGATCTGACCGTGGCTCAACTTTACCTTTATACTGTTCTTCAGGAGCATATCCCGGTGTGCCTATAGCAGTTTTTCTTATCTGACCGTCATCATAGACTGTTCTGGCTATACTGAAATCTACTAACATAACCCGTCCGTCTTTATTCACCATGATATTGGAAGGTTTTATGTCACGGTAAACAACAGGTGGATCCTGGTTGTGAAGATAATCCAGGATTTCTAACGTTTTTATCGCCCACTCAATAACTTTATCTTCCGGCAGTCCCGGCTCTCCTTCATTGGTTAACTTGCTTTCCAGATCATATCCTTCTATAAAGGCCATTATAAGATAATACCGTTCATTAATTACAAAGTAGTCCAGAACTTTCGGTAAATTCGGATGATCCATACTTGCAAGAAGAATTGCTCCTCTTTTAAACCATTCTGTAATTTCTTTTTCCTCTGTTTCATCGTCAAAAGAAGTAACCAGTTCCTTTACTGCACACAGGTTGTTGAATTTTTTGTCTTTTGCTTTATACACATTCAGCATACCGCCGGTTTTTATTAAAGTAACGATTTTATAACGGTTAACCAGAACTGTTTCCGGAGGCAGATGTCCTCCAATAAGAGACATGTCTAGAACATTTCCGCACCCGCTGCAGAAAGCTGCCGTATTTATATTATTTTTTATGCAATTATTACAGAGTTCTGGCATAATATTTATTGTATGTGGCAAATAGTTATTTTTATTATCAATAATTTAAAGGTATAGGAATTTTCATTTTTAATAGTGTAATATAAAGCTTTAGATAAAAATTATATATAGACAGTTTATCTAAATAATCTATAAGGGAATAATTTTTCGATATCCGATTATTATAGCTTACTTATTCTATCTTATCAATAGGGTATTTTTTGAATTTTTTACTGATAAAAGGTATTTTTTGAATTTTGTAGTATAAGTATAATTGTGAAGGGTGAAGGTTGAGGGGCGTTTAATTAAACGCCCTGATGTGAAGGGTGAAGAGAGTAATACGTGACCATACGGTTATGGCAGTTATTATGACAGTCAGGAGAAAGAACTATGAAATGTTTGATTGTAGAAGATGATACTCATATACAGAATATGCTTAAAACATTACTCACCATACAGGGCTGGGACTGTAGTTGTGTCCTTAACGGTATAGGAGCGATTGATGCTTTTGCTCATGCCCATAAAGATAAAGAGCCTTATGATTTGATTTTTATGGATATTATGATGCCATGTATGGACGGGTTGGAAGCTCTGAAACAAATTCGTGAAATAGAAGTTGAACTTGGAATTGACGAAGAAGTAAAAATAATTATGTTAACAGCTCTTAATGATCCCGATACTGTTTTTAATGCCTATTATGAAGGAAGAGCATCGGCTTATATACCAAAACCTTTTGGTCAGGAAGATATTATAAGAGAATTAAACAAATTCGGCTTTTAAATTTTTTAGCTAAAAGACTGTAATAAAATAACTCTGACAAATTATTGTTATTGTCTTCGCGTCACGCGTTACGCGTTACGATTGTAAATATGATATGCTTATTTTTTTACGACCCCTAAAAGACTTCGGGAATAGTAATAAGTACTGTTATGAGATCTGCCAGCCCTTTAAGAGAAGCTTTTGTTCTTGGGACATGGGCTTCTTCTGCAGGAAGTGCCAGTGATATTGTGTGACACAGGGGAATAAATAGTGATGTCTGACTTCCTGTAAGGGAAGCCCCCATAGAAAGAGTGCATCCGCTTTTTACAAGTTTCTCATACATTGTAATGCCAAAAGACGGATCTATAAGGTTTTTCCCTTCGTAAAGCCTCATTATACATTGTTCAATATGTCCGCCTTCTACATTCTTAAATCCGGGAACATCACAGTTTACCATAAGTGAGAGAGAGCTTAACCTGTTATTTGCAAAATAGGCTCCTTTTTTTGCTGCAAACATAGAACATTCTTCTGCAAAAACAAGCATTACCGCAACATCAGACCTTTTCATCATAGATGCTGCCTCAATTACTCCGAAAGCAGTAACTCTCGGATCAATGGCTTTACCTTCAATCCATTCACCGTAAATAGAGGATTTTTCTTTAAAGGTGAAAACAGTTCTGAATGGCTGTAAATCCCTGCCATGTAACAGAAGGTCTCCTCCTGATATAATGCCATTGCAATCTCTTAAAGATGTGCCGTCATTATCCAGATAATCCATAGCAATCAGAGGTCTTTCTGCAAAGGTATAAGGTGTTGTACCTATTATACGTGTCTTAAAGACTTTGCCGGATGGTACAGGTGACATTACTATACCGCCTATTTCATCTATATGTGACACATAGAGGATTCTTATCTGTTCCATAGTGCTTCCCGGAGGTAAAAGCAATAGAAATCCGTCTTCTTCCATATGGGAACTCCATGTGTTAAGCATTTCTCCTGCCCATTTTACTGCCGGGCCACAGGCAGTTCCAACTGAAATAAGATCGCAGAATTCACATAGTTTTTCTATATTTATATTGTTAAATTTTTTCATAATTAGACTTCCTTTCTCCCTGTAAATGTTATTCTCGGACTTTTATCTGAACCGGGTCCGCAGTAATACCTGATATCTGTAAAACCTGCTTCTTTAAATAAACTGTACAGTTCTGAAACAGTAAATAGCCTTACTGATTCATAATAGATTTTTTCCTCATTATTTTCTCTGATTTTTATTTCTTTTTCGACACGAAGACCGTCATTGGAGATCCATCTCCTGGAGATTATCTCCTTTCCTTCATTACAGGCAGTATCTTCTGTAATTAAATTTTTTTCGATATAGGAGCGGTTCATATAGTCCAGTAAAAATGTACCTCCCGGAATCAAAGAGCCTTTTACTTCTTCTAAAACCTTTAAATTTTCACTGTCTGAGAAAAAATAGCCAAAAGAAGTAAAAAGACTTAAGACCAGATGAAAATGTTGTCTGAAAGGAATATGCCTCATATCTCCCTGAATATAAGTAATATCCCTTCGGCCTTCCTGTGTCAATAGATCTATGGAAAGGTCTATACCGTAGAGGGATTTATATCCTGCTCTATGGAAGGCACGGAGATGCCGTCCCGTCCC
>CALARM010001066.1 GCA_937888925.1 uncultured Synergistia bacterium
TAATGGATGATGATGAAATGATAAGACGTCTTATGCCTTTATTGTTACCCAGGCTCGGTTATGAAGTCGAACTGGCGGCAGACGGAACGGAAGCAATTGCATTATATGAAAAAGCCAGATATACCGATAAACCTTTTGATCTGGTAATAATGGATTTAACCATACCGGGCGGCATGGGCGGAAAGGAAGCTATAGAGAAGCTTCTTACCATAGATCCGTCAGTAAAAGCAATTGTATCAAGTGGTTATTCAAATGACCCGGTAATGGCAAATTACAGAGACTACGGTTTTAAATCAGTTATTACGAAACCTTATAATGTAAATAATGTCGGTGAAATATTATATAAGGTGTTGCATGAAACGGCGTGATGCGTAATGCGTAATGCGTATCAGGGCGTTTCATAAAACGGCTCCTGCTCACGACTCACGACAAGAGATTGATATGGTTCCATCTCCCTCTGTAAGAATCCCTCCTCGATTTGACAGATTTCTTCCGAGAAAAATTCCTTATATGTTCCCTCTGTTTTTCCCACCTGCCACATAGGAATTTTTACGGATTTTTTTTCATTGTTATTATTTATGACAACAAATATTACACTATCACCAGAAATTCTTGCATAGGAAAAAATTTCATCTTCCTTATGAAGTATTTTAAACCCTCCTTTTTTTAATACAGAAGAGGATTTACGCAGTTTAATAAGTTTCTTATAAAGAGTCATTATGTCATTAGCCCACAGGTTTTCATTCCATTCCATACATTTACGGACTTCATATTCCTTTATTCCCTTCATGCCTGTTTCATCTCCGTAATAAATGCATGGCACGCCGGGCCAGGTGAAAAGCAGCACAAGACCGATTTTGAATTTATTAAAATCTTCTCCGACAAGAGAGTAAAACCTGGGCAGATCATGGCAGTCCAGTAGATTGAACATGGATAGTTTTACATCAAAGGGAAGAATAGATGTGAAATTCTCTATGTTCTGCCAGAGATCTTTCGATGTAAATTTTATCTGTCTGAACTCTTTTTTAAATCTCTCTTTTTTCGTAATCCATTTAAGAACAGGAAAGAGAAAACCCTGGTAATTCATTGTTCCGTCAAGCATATCACCCTGAAGAAGCTCTGAAGGGTCAAAAAAATGCTCGCCCATTATATAAGAATCTGATTTTGTATCTTTACAGGATTTTCTCATTTCCCTGTAAATGTCTCTAAAGCCCTGGTAATCATCCTGCCGTCCGACCATATTTGCCACATCCAGACGCCATCCGTCTATATTATACGGAGATTTCATCCAGAAATTCATAACAGAAGAAGATGATTTATATATTTCATCCCTCAATCTTTCGGATTTATAATTGAGTTTCGGCAGGGTTTTTACTCCGAGCCATGCATGGTAATCATCTTTTTTATCGTAAAAGGTAAAATACTCTCTATAAGGAGATGAAGTGTCATTGTATGCTCCGGTATTATCGGGATAAAACCCTGCCTTATTAAACCAGTAATGGGAAATACCTGTATGGTTGAATACTCCGTCAAGTATTATTTTAATGCCATTTTCATGAAGAAGAGAGACAAGTTCAGCAAATTCTTCATTTGTCCCTGTATGGGGATCTATAAGTTTATAATCCTGTGTGTCATATTTATGATTTGAAGGAGACAGAAAAACAGGATTTAAATAAAGAGCATTTATCCCCAGTTCTTTAAGATATGGTATTTTCTCCTTTATCCCTGCAAGGTCTCCTCCGAAGAAATCCATATGCCCTCCGTGATGATAATCTTTCGGATCTTCCCCCCACTTACAGGCTTTGGTATTTTTTCCGCAATAAGTATATTCTCCGTATTTTACATTGGTAGAACTGTTCCCGTCACAGAACCTGTCGGGAAATATCTGATAAAATATACTCTCTGTAATCCATTCTGGCCTGTTAAAATTCCTTATGAATTTGAAATCCGTAATATCAGGAGGGACAGCTCTACTCAAACCCTTCTGGGAAAACCATAATATATCATTTTTTGTAAAAATGAGAAATCTGTAATTAATAAAATCACATTTTACATCAATCTTACCTGTATAATGGTCAAAAAAGCCTTCTCTCCTGTTTCTTTTCATTTCCGTCAGTTTCTGTTCACCGTCGGGAGAAGTTCTGACATATACTTCTTCTATATCTTCATTTTTATGGACAACAAGTTTTATCTGAAGTTTATTGTCAGAATATTTAAGGAATTTTTCCGTGCCGTCTGTATATAAAGTCTTCTTCCAGTCAAAGTCAGTCATATGCTTTAACTTTCTCTTTTCCTGACAGAACTCTTTCCATGGATGACCTCAGAGCTTCCATTTCATCACCGCCCGGTAAGAGATAGACAGGAGCAATCCATCCGGTTCTTTCTTCTATTTTACCTGTTATCATTTCCGAATAGGCAAGTCCTCCCGATAAAACAATGCCATCAATTTTACCGCAGAATATGGCAGTAAGGCCGCATATCTCTTTTGAAATCTGATAGGCCATTGCTTCGATCAGCAGTTTTGCTTTTTCCTGTGTAATATCAGTTTTTATTTTTTTTCTGTCTTCTTCCGAAAGTTTTTTCCCGGAAGCAAAGTCTTCCAGTATTTTCATATCAGATGTTCCCGTATAGGCAACCATACCGCCTTTACCTTTAATCATAAGTTTTATATCCTGGAAGCTGTATTTACCTGAAAAACAGAGTTTTGCAAGCCCTCCTGTAGGTACACCTCCCGATCTCTGAGGAGTAAAAGGACCTTCTCCGTCAAGGGCATTATTTACATCTACCACTCTGCCCTGTTTATGGGCTCCCACACTGATACCTCCGCCCATATGGGCAATAATAAGATTTACATCCTTATACTCTTTATTCAGTTTTTTTGCCGTAAGATGAGCGACTCTTCTCTGATTGAGACAGTGGAATATGCAGATTCTGGGGTTTTCAGGCATGCCGGAAAAACGGGCAAAATCAACCATTTCATCCACTGTTGTCGGGTCTGCCAGATGAGCCTTCAATCCTATTTCCTGTGCTATAGAATCCCCTATAAGGGGCCCCAGGTCTGATGCATGACTGCCATAACGTTCATGTCTCAAATCGTCTTTTATTGTTTCATTGATCTCAAATACTCCTCCTTCGGTGGGTTTCAATAAGCCCCCTCTGGTAATTATGGCATCGAGATTTTTTATATCTATGCCATGCTCTTTTAATTCTTTCATTACGAAATCCTTGCGGAATTCAAACTGTTCGGTAATCCTTTTTCCTTCATACGGTTCCATCTGTGCCGTGTCATATCGTACCACTTCATGGAATATTTGCTTTTCTCCTTCAAAATATGCCACTTCGTCTGAAGTCGAGCCGGGATTGATAACGAGTATTTTGTAATTGTTCATAACTTCACCTTCTTATCGTGATGCGCGACGCGTGACGCGTGACGCGAGGATTATTTGCCGGGCCGAGCATAAATGCTCGTGCCAGTAAATTATAATATAATCTATGGAAGGCCTGTTGTAAAGATATTTATATGAGAATGATGAAGTTTGTAACTTCACTGGATACTGATTCTTATATCTGGTTGTGACTGCTCCGGTCATGCCTTTTATAGAGAAAAGAATATCATAAAAAAACAGGAATGAAATTTTGTTATGAAGAATATATGTAAGAAAGAGTGAGTTGTGAGTCGTGAGTCGTGAGCAATGTCCTGCTCTTTTCACTTTTCACTCTAAAAAATTAACAAGGGAGGAATGTTTTATGAAAAAAATCTTCTTTTTTACCTGTTTAATCTCTCTTATTTTATCCTTTACACTGCTTCTGGCCCAGGATGTTTCTCAGGAAGCTAAAGATCAGGCCCTTGCCGATGCAAGGCAGTTAAAAGAGCTTCATAAAAAATATTATGACCGATTTAAAGGCATTCACGGCCATAATGTAATGGATCAGTATGATCTGAAGGAAGCTCAGGAAGAACTTGCAAAGATAGAAGCCCTTGAACGTGAAGTAATTCCGATAATTCAGCCTGTAGTTGCATCATTTGCGGAAAAATACGGATCAGATACCATGGCTATCGATAATACTTATTATGGTATGGGGCTTAACAGAACAGAAGAAGTGGACTTTTTATCATCCAATTTCAGAGATCTCTATGAAGCTCTCGGCAATGTTCCGAAAACCAGACAGGAAACATCGGAATATCTCTGTAAATGGGCCGAAGATATGATCAGACTTGTTGACGAAGGTTTTTATCCCGCCCAGGATCGTATAAACAGAATGTATGAAGCGAAATCTTTTCTTGATTTTGCCTGCAAGTTCGATCCAAATAATGCAAAAGCCAATACACAACTTGCTTCCATAGATCAGAAGATAGCGGAAGTAGGAAAGAAACTCACAAAGGATATAGACAAAAAGAAATGGGCAGGTCATATAACGAATT
>CALARM010001067.1 GCA_937888925.1 uncultured Synergistia bacterium
TTCAGGAAACCTTACAATGAAAAGAAAATAAATATATATCAATCTACATGCGCCAATTCTCTTGATGCGTTTAATTTATGGAAAAGAACTGAAAAGACCCATTATTAGGCAGCAGTCACTGCCTACTCCTTCTTAATTATAGATTGTTATGAAACTAACTATAAATAAAGGATTGAAGTTTTAAATATAGAATTTAAAGGGATAGGAAATTTCATTTTTAATGGCGTAAAATAAAGCTTTAGATGAAAATTATGTACAGGCAGTTTATCTAAATAATTTAAATATTAAAAATTTATCTAAAATTCACCGGAAGAGGTGGAAGGCATGGCAAAAAAAGAAGGAATTTTTTCACGATTATTTTCCAGATTAAAAGGGGGAGAAGAAGAACAGACAAAATCATCTGTTCATTCCAGAAAATATGAAAATACTCCTGATTTTTACGTCACTATAATTAAAGGTGACGAAAAAGGTAAGATAGTTGAATTGTCCGGAGAACCTGTTTTTATTGGTAAAAACAGGGATATATTAACCATAACCGATAAGAGAGATATGGTAACGGAGAAACAGGCTAAAATTTTCTGGGATGAACATAGAAAGTCCTATATGATTGACAGGGAGGAAAGTTTAAAACCTACGGTAGTAGACGGAACAGTTATAACGAAAGAAACAGTCCTTAAAAACGGAAGTCAGATTATCATAGGACAGAATATTATTGAATATAGAGGAAAAGATGTCTCTGACCGGCAGGAGAAATCTGACAGGAAAAATAATTTTGATGATGTTAACAGATTGTTTGATGGCTTTTCAACGGAAACAGATGATGAATTACCGGAAAAAAAGGCGGGTGAAGAAGCTGTTTCAGAAAAAAAATATATAGATAATACGGAAGAAGAGGATGGAGAAGAAGAAATTGTTCGGAAATTTGATAGCGGATATATACTTGAAGTTATATCAGGTATTGAAGAAGGCAAAAGATTTGTGCTGGACAGACCTATTATATCCATAGGAAAACTCACGGCTACGGAAAGACATGGATGGATTTTGCTTGATACTTCCTCTATATCTGCCGATCAGGCTACTCTTAAATGGATGGATAAATATAAAAAATTTGCCATACTTCATACAGGAGATGCCATGACTCCTACACTGGTGAATGACGGAGCCATATCTGACAAAGAATTTACCCTCCTCAGGAGTGAAGATATTATAAGAACCGGTAAGATCAAAATGGTAATAAGATATACAGGAGCAAAGAGAAGAGACAGTCATCGTGACTTTGAAGAAAAAGAAGCAGAATATTCCTCTCCGGGACTTTCAGGAAGAGAACAGGATTTTGACGATAATATAAGCAGAAAAACAGAATATTCCTCTCCGGGACTTTCAGGAAGAGAACAGGATTTCAGGGATAATATTCATAGAAAATTAGAAGCTTCTGGCAGAAAAGAATATTCTGCATCTATGGGTGGCGGCAGGATAGCGGAATTTACAGGTAATATTGCTTCAAAATCAGAACCTCATAAATTAAAAGAATACCCGAAAACTGTGACCAGGAAAAAACCGGTACAGGATGAAACCCTTGAAGTGTCTTTTAAAGAAGCCCATATGTTTCAGGTAGTAGGAGGCCCTGACAGAGATAGAGCATTTACAATAAGTAAAGCCATGCTGGAGAAAAAACTTGTTATAGGTAGAAAAGGAAGAATAAGAAAGGATATTGAGATCGCCGATGATTCCATCCTTGACTCCCATGGGAGCCTGACTTTTGAAGATATATGGCTTATCCTTAATTTAGAAGATGAGGGAGGAGAAATTTTTGTAAACGGATTATCGATTATAAAAAAAGGACTGGAAGACGGAGATGCAATAAAAATAGGTAATACTGTTATTGAACATTATCTGGTAGGTTCCCATGCGGCAAAAGGAGCAACTCTGGAGATGATAGAAGGTTTCAGGGAAGGTCTGATTATTCCTGTGAAGAAAAAACAGCTCCTTGTAGGAAGAAAATCTGATGACCATATAAAAAAAGATATAGAATTTCCTGAAGATGACAGAACTGTATCCCGTCAGCATTGCCGTATAGAAAAAAAGGGGAATAAATTTTATTTGATCAATCAGAAATCAAAAAATTTGACCCTTCTCAATGGAGTTCTTGTTACTGAGCCAAGACCTCTTGTAAACGGTGATAACATACAGATAGGAGACAATACAGTATTTCTATTTAAATGTTTTGACCCGCCTCTGAAATTAAGAGAAAAACCGAGAGAAATCAAAAAAACTGTAGAAGAAAAAGTTATTATACTTGATTACAAAGACAGGAAATCACCTTCTGCAACGCAGGAAATGGATAGCATGATACTTATTCCCGGAGGAAAATTTTATATGGGAACCAATCAGGAAGGTGATTCCAGTCCCGGTCATACAGTTCATGTAGACCCTTTCTATATAGACAGATATGCAGTTACAAACAGTCAGTATGCAGAGTTTGTTAATAATACCGGTTATAAAAGCGAAGGAGGATGGGAAGAATATTTTTCCGGAGAGAAAGAAGATTATCCTGTCGTAGGAGTTACCTATAATGATGCAGTTGCCTATGGAACATGGAAAGGGAAACGCCTGCCTACAGAAGCGGAATGGGAAAAAGCCGGAAGAGGTGAGGACGGAAGGCTTTATCCATGGGGTAATGAATGGTCTGCTGAAAAATTATGCAGCAAAGACGGAGGAGAACTTTCATCAGTATATTCTTACGGTGAAGGTGCCAGCCCCTACGGGGTTATGAATATGCTGGGTTCTGTATGGGAATGGACCGGTGATCACTATGGAGCCTATCCTTACACACCGGGGCCAGTAACGGACCAGAGCAAAGAAGTTGTCATAAGGGGAGGAGATTTTCTTACAGAACTTAAAGAAAGCGGCATTACCATAAGAGCAGGTATATGTCCTGATGAATATGTCGACGGCGTCGGGTTCAGATGTGCAAAGTCTGCCTATGAATAACCTGAAACATTGAAATGTTAACAAAAACTTAACATATTACTGTTGTTTTATAAAGGAATATTTATTATACTGAATGTGGCGTAAATATTATAGGAATTTTCATTTTTAATGGCGTAAAATAAAGCTTTAGATAAAAATTAAGTAGAGGCAGTTTATCTAAATAATTTAAAGGTATAGGAATTTTCATTTTTAATGGCGTAAAATAAGGCTTTAGATGAAAATTATGTAGAAGCAACTTATCTAAATAATTTATGATGTATAAAGATAAAAACCTGTGTTTATCAGGTATTTTATGCTTATAAAAATTTACATGTGTAATAATGCTTCTTCTATTTTATGCTGATATTATACCGGAGATGAATACTATGAAAATTAATAGAATGATAGCCAATAAAAACAATGGGGCAGCAAAAAA
Organism: uncultured Synergistia bacterium; assembly: GCA_937888925.1. The sequence continues at coordinate 3,407 of CALARM010001067.1, forward strand.
AAGTGCTGTTGATGAATTAGAATATGATGTTTATACAGACATAGAAAAGAAAAAAGATTCTTTTAAATCAAATTCTCATATAGCCGGTCATACAATGAGAAGTATGTCAAAAGAATTTGATATGAAAGGATTCGGCTCCATGATTTTGAAAGGAGAAGCTAAATTTAAAGGTAAAATAAAAGCAGATATGGATGTTTCCCCTGATAGATTCCTTGCGAATCCTGCAATAAGATTAAAACAACAGAATGTTGCCGGTATAGAAGTGGGAAAAAATATTGACCTTCCACATATTCGGATAAATGGAACAGCAGAAGCAGGTTTACAGGCAAATGTAGATTGTGGAGCAGAAGGAATTGTTCACATATCTTCCAGAGAATGTGAATTTGGTTTTAAACTTGCCGACAGAATAGAGTTTGGTACCTATGAAGGTGTCAAACTTGCCGCATCTACCGAAAGAGGCAGCAAGTTTAATTTAAATGTCAGGCTGGAACAGGGACCTCAGTTTGGAGGAGCTATAGGAGCAGGTATTAAAATCGATAGAGAAGCAATTCATGGCAAACTGGAACTGGACGGAAATTTTGGACTTTTCGGAACAGATATCAAAGCATCTTTTACTCTGAGGTATGACGATGTAAAACATGCTGTGGATAAAGTTGTAAATGCAGTAATAGCAGGGCCTCTGGGCATGATAGCTTCCAGAATCTTCCACAGAGCCGAACAGGACGATAAGCTTCAGGGAAAATATACTCCTCAAAAGGAAGATAATAAAGAACACGATGTGAACAGAGTGTCTGATGTGAAAAAGACAGAAGATAAAGATTCTATAAAAGACGATTTATTCCATAACGTTTCTCGTCAGCATTTCAAACGGCAAAATCTCAAGTTTGACGGTTAGTAAGAGTTCATCTGCCAGACATCGGCAGAGGCAGAATATATAAATGAGCAGTGAGTACAAACAAAGAACTCACTGCTCACCTGTTTACTATTCAGGGATAAGACTGAAAGCACCTACTACATCACCATCGAAGTGATAAAGAGTTTCTTCCACATAATCTATAAGATATCTCTCCCCTACATCACCGAGATATACGCCTTTATCTATATTGCCATCCTTTGTATTTATGCCTGCAAGTCCTGTAAAGTCTTTTCTGTCTTCAATCTGACCTTCCAGAAATATATGAGGATCAAGCTTTTTTCTGCTTTCCACAAGAGTAAGTCTGTAATTTCTTATTGTTTCAGCTTCACGAAGGCCGGCACTGTTACGATAATCCTTTACTTTTTCCCAGTAATACTGTTCTGATTTGACCTGTGCCCTTACTCTGGTTGCTGCGGCACTCTGGCCGGGAATTACGTCATGTATTAATATATAGCTGCTGAAGATCAAAAGGCCTGTACCTCCTGTAATAACAGTAAGGAAAATGCCTGCACTCAGTCTGAAATTGGTATTTGACAGAGTTTCGGAAGGTTCTCTGACACCGCTTTCCCAGAGTTTTATCCCTTTATCAGGTGTAAAAGCGACTACTCTTCTTGGAGACCAGAAAACTACATTTCCTTCTGAATTTCTTAATCCGAACATAGGTCCTTCTATACCAAGTTCTTTGCTGTAAAGTAATGTCCCGTTAAACTTATCAAGGGCTATTATATTTTTCTTATCTGCAATGAGCACTCTGTCTTCCAACAATACCATATTGGCAAGACTGTCTTTACCGAGGCGGTAATCCCATATAAGCTTTCCGTTGGCAGCATCTATGGCAGATACTCCGAAGGGCCCTCTCGGAACCCATTCGTTTTTATTCGGGTTAAAGAAAAATCCTCCCCTCTGAGCCCATATAATACCGTTTTCCATCAATAAAAGTGGTACCAGTCCCAGATTGTCACTGTCCCACATCATTTCTCCTGTGAGTCTATCTATCGCTTTTACCTGCCCCTGGCCTGAAGTATATATTACATTATCTGTAAATATAGGGTCTGCATCTGTCTTTATAAGGTCCGGATCCCCTGCCGGATAGGTGGTTTTCCAGATAGTATTGCCTGTAATATAATCCCATTTGGTTATACCGCCGTAAAAGAAATAAAGTTCGTCTCCGAGAAGAACAGGCCTGTGATAGCCGCTCAGATTATATATTTTATAACCGAGCCATGTATCTTCCACTTTTGTTCCCAGAACATCTCTGTCAAAATCCCTGTGCCACTGTATCTCCCCTGTATTAACATCTATATTATACATATGAGGAATTATCATAGGCGATTTGGAAAGGGTTTCATCTTCAATATATTTTTGATCTGTTATATATAATAAGGAAAGCTGGTCGAGAAGAGGAACAACTTCCAGAGGTCTTCCTGTAATGTCGGAGGTAGCCCAGGCAACATTACCTGTCATAACTTCAAGGGCATACAGGTTTGCATCCCTGACTATACCGCCGAGTTTTTTATCAGGATCACTTATAAGAACGATATCTGTACCTTCTACAGGCCAGACAAATTCTCGTTTCAGATCAATATCTTTCTTGGACCATAATATATTACCTGTTTTTCCGTCTATTGCTATAAGATGTTTCTCTGTACTGGCTATTATTACTCCGAGTGAGGTAAGAATTTCCCAGTCTACATTTGAAGGGAATTTTTTACTCCAGAGCTTTTCTCTTGCAAAAGCAGGAGATAGGGTTGAAGAAAAAATACTGGCAATAAGAACAAAGACAATTAGTTTGTTTATTAAATTATTCGAAAAGTCAGGCACTTTATAACTACTCCTTTGCTTTAAATTTTTAATATTATATCATAATTAGTGAGTAGTGAGTAGTGAGTAGTGAGTATTATTTCCGCAAATTTAGATTTTACCGGTTGGAAGTTATAGTGTATTTATAGTAAATAATCTGTTCTGTCCTTTTAAAAAAACAGAAAGGCTTCTCAATGGTTCTTCACCGAGTATGTCAATGGATTTTTTATAGTCTCTTATAACATGTTCATATGTCATATTCTCTTCTAATTCCTGTTTCATATAAAGATTATCCATTTCCTCCTCGATTAATTGAAGAACTTCTTTTTTATCACATTTACCGGTAAAATAATTAATAAATTTTTCCGTTCTTCCGGTTTCATCCTGAAATAAAACGGGTCGTCTGTCAATCATAAGAGCCAGGGATGAAGTACATATGGATAAAAGTTGAACGGCTGTAATAAGGTTATATAAATGTCCATTGTGAAAAAATGTTTCTATCTCTTCCAGAGATATGAAAAGTAAGTGAATAGCCACATAAAAGAATTTAAATAAAAACATGGTCATTCTGTCATGTTCTTTCAGGTTATCTGCTTCAAGTATATCCAGCAATGGAACAACCATATGCTTTAGAGATTTAATAACGTTGAGGTCATGATGTCTTAGGTCGTACAATAATATATCCGGTTTATCAGGAGCTTTTATAAATTTTTCTATGACATTTTCTACAGGCTTTAAACCTTCCGGCACATATGCTATTTTAGTGTCTATAAGCTTTAATAAATGATAGGCCCGTGAGGACAGAGGCTCTTTTATGGAAACTATCTCAGACAAAAAAATTAGTTCTTTCCGTAATTCTTTATTCAGGAAAATCTCTATAATCATAAGTGATTCTGCAGAGCCCGGAACGGTTAAATCTGAAAGTTCTTTTTTTATTTGTTCCCTGTACCGGTGATTTATGTTATCTATTTTTTCCGAAATACAAAGGATTGATGCAATATATTCGATTATATAAA
>CALARM010001068.1 GCA_937888925.1 uncultured Synergistia bacterium
TGTAGGAATTTCCATTAACCTGTCGAATTTAGGAATTCCGTTTTTAAAACAGGGAATCAGTTTTTATTAAAAGGAGTTAGTTCTATGCAGGAGATTCAATATCATGTCTCCTTAAAGAAGGGTGACGTAGGCCGGTACGCCATCCTCACAGGAGATCCGGGGAGAGTACCCTTTGTTGCTAAATTTTTTGATAAGGCAGAAAAAGTTGCTCAAAATCGTGAATATGTCACTTATACCGGCACAGTAGACGGAATAAAAATTTCAGCCGTATCTACAGGAATAGGCTGTCCTTCAACTGCCATATGTGTTGAAGAACTTGCCAGGGTAGGAGTAGATACCTTTATAAGAGTTGGTACTGCCGGATCTCTCCAGTCATGGGTAAAACCCGGAGATCTGGTAATGGCGACGGCTGTCGTGAGAGAAGAAGGTACTACAAGGCAGTACATACCGATCACTTACCCGGCAGCACCCGATTTTGTAACACTCTCAGCCCTTATAGAATCGGTAAAAAAACTTGGATACAGCTACCATTACGGTATTACTCATTGTAAAGATGCTTTTTATACGGAAATTAATCAGGGTCATCCTATGGATGAGGAAAATGCAAAACTCTGGACATGCTGGAGAAAAGCCAATGTACTTGCTACATCTATGGAAGCTTCTGCTATATTTATTCTTTCGTCTCTTAAAAAACTGAGGGCCGCCGAAGTAGTTGCTATTATAGGAGAAACCTATGATGAAAAACCTTTCTCCGGTGCTACAGATAAGGATGTAATCGTAGAAAAAGCCATAAAAACTGCCATAGAGGCCATTAAATTACTTCATACTAATGATAATAAAAAGATTACTTGACATAATCTAAATATATTGTATAATTAAAGGAATAAAATGCCATAGTTTAAGTCCCTTACAGTATGTCACATATGGTAAAGGTGCTTTAGCTGTGGAATATTAACTTTTTAGTGCTTTTAGATTTACTTTTTTCCTGTTTATTTCAAAAATAACAGGAGAGATAAAGTTTAGGTCCCTTGGTATTAACTATTATCTAGTTTTTTATCATAAGGGTAATGTGTCCTGTGATAAAGAACCTTGTTATTAGGAATTATTTTATATAATTCTATTAAAAAGGTTGAGGCGTAACCTGCGGGTTATATCAGGTAAGATTGTATATAAGGTCTTTTTCTGGTGTTTCACCCAATGTCATCTCCGGCAGGAGAGGAAAATACGTCGGAATTAAACTCAGGTTGCCACTTTTAATCTCTCTTATGGTTCCGGGAAAAAGAAAATCGAGCACAGGAAGTCTTAGGTATAAAAGGAGGGAGATTAAAAGTGTCCGATGACAAAGCTTTAACCTGTAAAGAATGTGGTAAAGAATTTTCTTTTACTGCAGGTGAACAGAGATTTTATGCAGAAAAGGGTTTTGAAAACGAACCAGGCCGTTGTCCTCAGTGCAGACTTGCAAAAAAGAGACGTGGCGGTAAAAAGGAACTTCATACTACAGTATGTGCAGCATGCAATGTAGAAACTCAGGTACCTTTTGAGCCCAAAGAGGGTCGTCCTGTTTATTGCAGAGAATGTTATAAAGACAGGGTTAAAAAAGCCAGTTAATATAACAGAATAAATAAAAATGGCGGAATGAAAATTCCGCCTTTTTTATTTTGTCAAATAAAAAAAAGCGAGTAAAACCCGCTTTTTTTTATTCTAAATTATATTAGAATTTGTAACCGCCGAGGATCTGGAAACCATGTCTGTTAAGAGATGGTATGTATATGACGCCATTTAAAAGGTCGCCTGCTACTTCTGACTGATGAACCATTATATAGGAAGCTTCAACGATAATGTGTTTTGTATCGATACCGCCGCCGACTCTTAAAATGAAGTTTGTTTCATTGTCTCCGCCGGAAAGGGTAATGCTGTTTCCATTGGTATCTGTATAGGTGTAATCACCATAATAGGAAGTAACTCCGCCGGCATGGAAACCGAAGAAGAAATCTTTCTTTGTTGGATATATGTTGAGTCCACCCATATAATATACATTGGTTACTTTTCCGTATCCGAGTTTTCCGACATAACCGGGTGATACGTCTGTAACAGTCTGCTCTGCATTGAATACAACGCCTATGACACCGTCAACATCTACATAATCTGTGCTGAATGCAGTTACTGAACCTTCAAGTGTGAAGCCGTTTCTTCCGGGCCATGTGCGAACTACTGCTGAGCCGTCAGTAAGTGAATAACTGTCAAAATCTTTATCAGGTATTATTGTGATACCGGCTTTTATTGCTATTGCTCCGGTTTTTCTTGTGCCTCTGTCAGATGATGTGGATTCTTCTGCCATTACCAGTGTACAGAACATCATAGAGATTACGAGAACCATGGCGATTAAGATTGCGAATTTTTTCATACTATTTTCTCCTTTTTCTTTTAAACAAATGAATATATTTTGTGATTAATGCATCTTCACTAACCGCAGATTAAATTTTAAAAGATTCACCTCCTTAATTATTTTCTATTTAAATTAAATTTCTCTAAGAATAGTTATTATATTTTCAATGTCTATTCTTTATTTCCTTCTTACTTTAAATCAAAAAATAAATTTTTTTTAAAATTTTTTTACCAGTCATTTATTTTAAAACTTTTGCTTCTATTCTGTTCATAGTCACTCCTGTGACATCGAGTTTCAAAGAGGTTATCTTTATCAGTTCATGAACCAGTTTTTCCGAAGTTCCTTCATATTCGACATCTATTATTGCTATGGAATTTTCAAAACTTCTCGGGAATACTTTCCCTTCCAGTCCCGGTATGGTATTTAAATATTCTATTACTTTATCTCTTTCCGTAAAGGAGCAGTTACCGATTATTACCTGAGTCGCCCTTCTACCATGTTGAGCCTTTGTATATCCCAGAGGTATTTCCCATACAAGGTCTCCTGCTATTTTCTTTGAAATATTTTCAAGGGCTGCCCTTCCTGCTGCATCTTTAGAAAGGCTTCTTCCTTCTGCCGTAATAGTTTTTGAGAATAATAACTGTGCCGTATCCGTTATTATAACCTTTACGTCACATATAGCTTCACAGATAATCTGTGAAGTCTGTCCAGTTTTTTCTTCCGATTTAAATATTGTTTCTACCTTACCTGCCACTGTTACATCACAGGTAAATCTTTTTCCCAGTGTGGCAGCAGCTACCATGTCGCCGAGTACTGCTTTTTTTGCTTCATCAGTCTGTCTTATATTATCAATAGTTCCTGAATCTATAAGGTGAAAATGTGCATCACTTAACTGGCTGTTTATCTGGCTTTCCATCGATGATACAAGAGTGGCCTGTCCTAGATTTAACTCGGAAACTATAACCATTACCCTGGGATTGCCGAAATCAATCCAGGAAATTTCTGCATCTACCTGACTCTTTGATAGTTTTACCGGTTCTACCGGTGATTTTTCACTGTATGCATGACTCTGGCAACTGGCAGGAACCATAGTTTTGCCGTTTTGATTTGAAAATTCTGCCTCTCCGTTTATTACAGTCAGGGTTGTCTTGAAATTTTCTTTATTATCTTTACTTACTCTCATGGCTATTTCTGTACCTCTTACCGCACATGTAGCAGTAGGGCACTGTACTTCAAAGACAGGAGCTTTCCCTTCTTCTGTAGGTCTTATCTTGGACCATATGGCTCCTGTAATCATTTCTATTATGCCTACCTGGTTCTGTTGATTTTCTTTTTTCTTCAGTGTTACAGTAGTATTGCTATCGAGTTTGGTCTGAGTGCCGTCATTAAAGACAAGCATAACTTTTGAATCGTCGAGGGTTCTTAATTGATCTCCGAAGTAAAGATCCATACCATTAGTGGCCTGTTCCCATTTTGAACCTCTGTTAAACTCCACTCTGTTGACTGTTGATAAGATAGAAGCAGCTTTCTCTCCCGATAAAACCGGAAAAGAGGTCAGACAAAAAATTATAAGTAAAAATATTACTGTTATATTTTTTCCTGAAACGGTCATAAAAATCTCCCTCCTCAATTATTATATTTTATATTTATAGCTT
>CALARM010001069.1 GCA_937888925.1 uncultured Synergistia bacterium
TCCATAGATACATCTATGGGATTTACCCCTCTTGAAGGTGTTGTTATGGGAACAAGATGCGGAGATATTGATCCTGCAATTGTTACCTATCTGATGGAAAGAGAAGGACTCAAGCCAGCCGAAATGGATAAGCTGATGAATAACCAGTCAGGCCTTAAAGGCATTTCTGAGAGATCCAATGATATGCGAGAAATAATAGAAGGTGCCGATAGAGGAGAATTACAGTTTAAACTGGCTCTTGATGTTTTCTGCCACAGAATTAAAAAATATATAGGCGCCTATGGAGCAGTCATGGGAGGTCTTGATGCAGTTGTTTTCACCGGCGGTATAGGAGAAAATGCTTCCCGTGTGAGAGAACTTGTCTGTGAAGGACTTGAATTTTTAGGTATAGAAATCGATAAAGAACTGAACAATCAGAGGCGTTTAATAATAAGTAAAGGGAAAACTGCAGTTTTATGTGTCCCCACAAATGAAGAGCTTGTAATAGCACAGGAAACAAAGAAATTAGTGGAGGAGAAGTAACATGATAGATCCCAAATATAAACAGGAAAGAACTCAAAGAGAACTTGTAAGAATCTGGGTTACAGCCATAGAGGAAAGTGCCAGGGATTTTTTCCCTCATCCCGGGGAATTTTGCAGGAGAGTATATGAAAATGCAGCCAGTAATTTGATTGATATCATAGGTAACGAATATGGTTATCATATGAAACCTGCCGGCACAATAAAAGAAGCTGTTGAAGCTTATATAGAACTGGGAATTAAGAGCGGCCTTTTTGAAGATACAAGACAGTTCGTGTTAAGAGAGGTAAATCCGAATAAACTTGAGGTGTCTGTATTCAATTGTGTCTATCTTTCATGCTGTCAGGATATTCTGGACAGAGGCAGTGTCATCAGTGAATTGACATGTCCCCGTCTGGGATGTTTTGCCGGTGTTGCAGGTATAACGGCAAATATAGCATGCAACTATAAGCTAACAGGCTTCAATCCGGGTAAATGCTGTGAAGGATTTATAGAAAGAATATAGGTGTTTACTATGACGTTAAGTGAATTATCAGGACAATTAAACAGTGATATAACTGAAGTAAGAAGAAGAGCAGTTGTTGATATCTCGAAAATATCCGGTTCGGATGCTTTTTCTCTTCTTGTAGATGCACTGAATGATAAAGATGATAGTGTAAGAGAAACAGCTATATATGGTCTGGCCGATACAAAAAATCCAGATTCCATGAAATATCTTTTAAAACCGAAAATTCTTCTGGATGCAAATCCTAATATAAGAACTGCAGCAATCAGAGCCCTTGGTAATTTCAGAAAAATAGGCGGTCTGTCCGTTATAGGTGAGTTGATTGGACTCTGTCAGGACCCTGAATGGTTTGTCAGGAATACTGCCGTAAGTATTATTAACAGTGAGATTGATATCATAAAATCAGAGGGAGATTCTCAATCAGTCATGTCTCTACTGTATATATTACAACTGCCTGATGAGGAAATACATAAAAAGGCTGTAGAGGCGCTTATAGAAACAGGGAAAGAAGAAGTAGACATATTAATCGGTTCCCTTTCCTCTCACAGCCATCAGATAAGGGCTGGTATTGTAAGGGTTCTGGGTGAGATGAAATGTACATCTGCCAGAGATGAACTTATAAGGCTTGCCTGTGATGAAAATATTTCCGTCAGGGAAGAGGTAGTAAGAGCTCTCGGTAAAATAGGTGGTCAGGAAATTATAACACCTTTACTGAAACTCATAGGAGATGTTAATCCCGGTGTAAGAGAAAAGTCTGTAGCTGCTATAGCCGCTCAGGGCGAATCAGTTGTGGAAGCTCTTGTGGTAGCTCTCAAACATACAAATAATAAGTATAAAAAGAAAGCTATTATTGAAGCAATCGGTAAGATAAAATCCGATAAAGCTGTAATGGCTCTTATAGATTGTCTTCAGGATAGTCATAATCTTGTACGTATAACAGCTATTAATACTCTTTCCGGAATGAGCAGCCAGTCGTCTATACAGAATCTGATGGAAGTCCTCTGTATTAATCCCATAGACATAAGGGAACTGATGAATATGGCAGTAAGTGGCAATGTAATACGCCTTAAAATAAGAGCTATAAGAGCTCTTGCAGAACTCAAGGATAGCAGAGCCATACCTCCCCTGACTGCTATGTTCTCCCGTAAAGAGTCAGAACTTCTGGAGAAAGAAATTCTCCAGGCTTTAAAGAAAATTAAACTTGCCGTATGGGCAAAAATAGGTGCTCTTCAGGTTCTTGGAAGAATTAAAGCTGTAGAAGCATTGCCTGTAATCAGGTTACATCTGAATGATGCAGATAAAAATGTTATCTGTCAGGCACTGGAAGCTATAAAATCTATGAACGCAACTGATGCAATACAGGATGTTATGGCTCTTGCTGGCCACAGAGAACCTCTTATCAGAAATAAAGTTCTGTCGGTGCTCGGAACTATAGGGGCAGGGAATTCTGCTGTTACTGATATTGTAATAGAAAGACTGAAGGATGAAAACATGGATATCAGGAAAGAAGCAGCAAGAGTTCTTGGGAAATTGAATGATAAAAAGGCAATAGCTCCTCTGGAAGAATTAATTAATACATGTGATTTCTGGAGTGTGAGACGTAATGTCTGTAATGCTCTATACAATCTCGGAGTCACTGACTATTCTGTTGATGAAGAAGTGGTTTTAACGGAAATGGTAATAAAATGCCCTTACGGGGATGACGCAGATAAATGTCCTGTTAAATATGTTATACCCCGCTGTATTTATAAAAAAGCTAATATTTACTGAGGTGATTTTTATGAGTAAAAATATTCTTATTATTGATGATGATGATGATCTTGTTGAGGCGTTGACGACAATTCTGGAAGCTAAAAGTTACGCTGTCTCCAGGGCTTCAGGCGGGAAAGAAGGTATGGAGTGTCTGAAAAAACAGATTCCCGATCTGATTGTCCTGGATATTATGATGGAAAGCATTGATGAAGGTATAAATGTTGCCAGAGACATCAAGAAAAATCAACAGTGGAAACATATTCCTGTTATAGGCCTGAGTGGCATTAATAATGAATTACCATGTAAAATAGATTCAGACAATGAAATGTTTCCTGTTAACAGTTTTCTTGAAAAACCTGTTACGCCTGATACCTTTATAAAGGAAATAGAAAAATTTATTAAATAGTGAAGGGTGAAGTGTAAAGAGTGAAGAGGTGAATCTGTATTTAATGACTCTTCACTCTTTATTATTTTGATAAAGTATATGGAGTCATCCAGACGATTCGATGTCATTGCCATAGGCGGCGTTGCATGGGATTATATCGGTATAGTAAATAATTATCCCGGCCCCGGCGAAAAGGCAGAAATATCTTTTTTAGAGCAGCAGGGCGGCGGACAGGCAGGAACAGCAATTGTAACTGCAGCCCGTCTGGGAGGAACATGTGCCGTAACAGGAGTCACAGGTGATGATGAAACAGGAGAAAAAATAAGACAGTCTTTTGTAGAAGAAGGTGTGGATGTGAGCCGTTTATTTATGGATAAGGGCGCTACTTCCCATACAGCTTTCTGTTTTACCCACGGTGGAGAACGTACAATCTTTTATAACAGAGGAAATAAAAGATTGCTTTCAGAAAAAGATGTAGACCGAGATTTTATAAAAAATTGTTCCTGTCTTCTTACCGATGTGCATCACTCCAGAGCTTCTCTTGAGGCAGTCAGGATTGCCAGAAAAGAAAATATCCCTGTTGTTACTGATATAGAAAGATATTCTCCTGAAAATGATGAAATTTTTTCTCTTGCCACACATAATATTCTTCCTGTAAAATATCTTTTTACCTTTACGGGAGAGAAAACACTTCAAAAAGCCGTAACATTATGGCAGAAAAAATTTTCCTCTTCCATACTTGTAGTTACTCTTGGAGAAGAAGGTTCTCTTGCATATAATGGCGGAAAAGTCATAAGGCAGAAAGCATACAGGGTTTTTCCTGTAGTAGATACTACCGGTGCAGGAGATGTGTTTCATGGTGCCTTTGCCCGTGGCATTA
>CALARM010001070.1 GCA_937888925.1 uncultured Synergistia bacterium
ATGGCACTTCTTCTGTTCTGACTGTATACTGCAGGGTCCTGAAAGCCTTCATCTGCAGGATTAAGAATAACCTCTCCTTCTGTAACAAGGGTGGGGCCGGAACATATAACACTTTCAAAAGGAGACCAGTCAATTCTGCTTCCCTGCTGTCCGCTTACATGGTGAAAGGTAACCTGGTTTTCTTTATCCACACAAACTGCTGTGCCTATATAGCCGTTATTTACAAGCTTTCCTCCTATCACTATGGTTCCTACAGGTCTGCAGGTAATTGTATCAAAAAAAGTGCCGTTAATAGCGGCAGTTGGTTTATAATAATCTATAAAACTGCTGAAACTTCTTGCAGGATAATAGCCCTGAGAATCTGAGAAACCTCTTACTACGGCAGGAGTTAACTTTATATCAGAAGAGTTAAGATTTACCTGAACTATATGAACATAAACACCTCTGACTTTCTGTCCGTTATAGGAAACAGCATCGACCTCTTTACCATAACATAAAGCCATCATAGAGAATAATAAAAACATATAAAAACATATAAGTTTTAGAAAAAAAGACACAATTTTATCTCCTTAATTAAAAACGTGAAAAGCGAAAAGTATACATGGGTTATTTTTTTTCGCATCTCACGTCTCACGTGACTATTAATTTCTTTAAAAAAAGAAAAAATCCTTTTAAGGAAATATCAGGAAGGAATAAAATATATAAAAGAGAAATGTATCTTCGGCTAAAGCCCTCATTATAAGTCATGCGTTTCGTGTGAGAAAAATAAAATAAATGATAAACGGAGGTACATATGAACGCTCAGTTATATGCTTCTCCCAATACTGTATATACTGTTACCCGTGACAGACAATCAATGACTATATACAAAATGGACAGACCTTTATATACCTGGGAATTTTCCTTTCAGGATTTTATAGTTGTAGGAATAAGCAATTACGGGAATATAGCATGTATTGCAGATGATAAATTCTACATATTTGAAAAAGAAGGTCTTATAACAGGCCCTGTAATGCAGATCAGCCCGGAATACGAATCACCGCCTAATTCTATAAAATATAATATGAAAGTTGATGATAAGGGCATCCAGATCTGTTATGAAAGAATTACGGAAAAAACCTTCCTGAACAAAACAACTTACCAGTCAGAGATATATGCCTATAATTTACATACGGGACAGACCATAAACTGGTGGGGGTTTACAAAGGATAACAAACAGAATCTGGAACTGGATTGGACCATTTCAAAAGAATTTAACTATATAACATTTCTGGAAAAATTTTATATTTCCATACATAAAGATTATTATAAGCTCCATCTTCTGGATGTAAGGAGAAACTCTTCACTTTACACAATACAGATCAATGACATATACGAACCGCTCTTAATGGTCACGTCTAACGGTCAGGTAATTCTCCACTGTCATTCTGCCAAAATAAACCGACTATTAACCTTTAATATAAAAGGAGAAAAATATGAGCTTATACTGCCAAATTCTTTCAATATTTTTGCAACAGGCAGAAATATAATAGCAATAAAAAACATCAATAACAGCCAATTTATCTTTATTTCTACGGAAAGACATTCCGAATATACAGTCGATCTGACTGTTCTGGACAATCATCAAATAGATTATAATGTTTTTATAAAGGATAATGATGAAATTGCTCTTATATACAGAGTGCCGGGAGAAAAAAATTTCCGTCGCCTGGAAGCGCCTCTGGAAGATTTTCTTATACATATAAAAAGATGGCAGCTTGTATTGAAAGATCAGGAAAAGCAGAAAAGCCTCTCCCGCAAACAGCAGTTAAAAGATCAGGAAGAAATAACCTTTGACACGGCAAAAGCAAGGCTTTTAACACAATCTGCCCTGAAACACCACAATTTAAGGAAAGACAAGATATACAGCAAAGTTATACAGATAGATCAATTAATGAGTAAATTAAACGAACAGTATATCTGTCAGTCACTGCCTGAAGTTCAGTATAAAGAAAATAGAGTAAGACTTGTAGACTCATTATCCAGACTGGAAGAAGTAGCAAAAAGGTTCGGCATGAATATAAAAGAAGAGGATTTTCCATCTGATCTGACAGTTACTGAAAATCTGAAAAAAGAAATTGATCTTCTCAGGGGAGAAAAGAAAATAACCTTTGATATCTATAAAAAATGGGAAGAAAAAGTAAGGCTCATGAAAATAAAGGAAAAAGAAAAGAAAAAAATAGAGAGTAAAGACGGAGGAAAGGACAGACAGAACAGAGCAGAAGAAGAACAAAAAATTTTGAAACTCTTAGAACTTCTTGAGGAAAGATTGATAGAAGGAGAAATTTCAGAAACATTATTTCTGGAATTAAGAAATAAATATAACAGCAGACTGGAAGGGTTAA
>CALARM010001071.1 GCA_937888925.1 uncultured Synergistia bacterium
CCGGAGCAACTTTATATTTTAGCCTATCTGGACGGAAAAAATAATATAAATGATATTGTTAAAGAAACAGGTAAAAATCATTTTGAAATTTCTAAAGCTATTTATGAACTTTCATGCTCTGACCTTGTCAGGAAAGTGACTCATTAACGGGTTGTTTGGACCGTAACCCGTGACGGGATAATTTGCCAGGGGTTTATTCGATTGCCTTTAAAGGGGTAGAACCTGTGAAATATATTGACTCATATATGCTATTACTGTATGATAATAAAGATTTAAAGAATTTATTCAGAAAAATTTGTTTTATTGTTATTTGTATCGTCATCATGTATGTTAATCTATCGTTAGAGCTTTCGGGCAGAGAGGAGTTTCTTATGGAAAACTTATTTGAAAAAGACGAAATTATACTGACAGAAGATTTAATAACCGGCGAGGGACTTGTTGAATGGGCAAATTCTTTCGCCCTTGGCACGGCAGGATACAGAGCTCAGCTTGATCCGTCCGATCCATTTAACAGTTCTGTAGCCTTTAATGCAGTGAAACTTGCCATTATAGCAGAGGCAAAAGCTTCCGTTTATGACGAACTCTACAGACAGAGACAGATTGAAAATCATGTAGGAGGAGAAGTAAGGCCTCATACACAGGAATTCATAAGATTTGTATCCAGGATTTATGCCGCTCACGGTCACAGAGTTCATCTCAGAAAATCTATAAAGACAACACCTATATGGTATTCTTCCTTCGGCGTCTTTTATAATGAATATACAGACGGAGAAAATTTTACTGCAAGCCATTCCCCAAATTTTAAAGGTGGCTGGAAACCGATGGATGAAGACGGAAAACAGCTCATAAAAGAAGCAAAACTTATTGAAGATAAGGTAAGAGAGATTATCAGAGCCGGCTATGTAATAAAACTTGCTCCGAACAATTCTCCTCTTATAACTGAAGATTTTGATGTGACAGAAGTATATTCGGAGTATTTAAAGACTATTGTGTCAAAAGAAACGTTAGAATTTGTGGAAAAAGCAAAAAATAAAGGTTTTGTGGCCTATGCATGCGCCATAGGCGGTTCTATGGGCCAGACATCAAAACCTGTATTCAATTATCTTGGTATAATTACAGGTAATGAAGGTGCCGTGAAATATATTTACGATGATGAAGATTCTAATTATCACGGTATAGGCATTGTAGACGGAGAGAATTACGGTGTCGATCCCGGTAAATGGCAGATTTATAAAAACATCGGTGCACAGAAACTATTAAAAGATGTACCTTACGGTTCTTTTGTTTTTATATGGGATCCTGATGGAGACAGATATAATATAGTTACTACTGCTCCTGCGACAGTAAAAGAAGAAGCACAGTCGGCAGGCCTTGAAACAGATGATTATACAGAAGACAGAATCCTTGTTTATTTCAAACCTAACCAGATATATTTTATGCTCACCGCTTTTCGTATAGAAGAACTTAAATCTACAGGTCTTCTTGATAAATACGACTGGACTGTAATGGAAACCTATCCTACAAGCCGTTCCATTGGTGAAGTGGCAGTGAAATGCGGGCAGAAACTGGTACAGGTTCCTGTAGGATTTAAATATTTCGGAGACATGGTAGAAAACCTGGAACATCAGCTTCATGAAAAAGGTGGAAAGAGTGATGTCCTGGTAAAAACAGTAACAGGAGAAGAGATAAATCTCGGTAAGAACCCCAGAGTCATAATAATGGCGGAAGAAAGCGGAGGTGCCGCCATGGGAGGGCCTGATTATATTATAAGTAAAAACGGGAAAAAGAAGAGCCTTGCCATAAAAGAAAAGGACGGCATGCAGGTCGCCACTGTCATACTCGGACTTGCTGCAAAACTCTACCTGGAAGGTACGTCCTTTGCGGAATTTTATACTCATCTTATTGAAAAATATGATATTACCTGTCGTTTCTATGACAGAATGGATGTAACATTATATAATGAAAACCTTCCCCCTGAAGAACTTAAAGCAGCAAAAGCTGCAGGACTTTTGAAAAGAGACAGAGTCGTAGCTTTCTTTAAATCCCTTGTCGGGAAATCTCCTTCTGAAGCAGGAGAACTGTTAAATTCAAAAGCCGGAAATTTCACATTCCCGAAGATAGTGAAAATTCAATGGGCAGGAGACGGCACTCTCATAGATTTTGAGGATTTCTGGTGGGAAGTAAGAGCTTCCGGAACAGATGCAGTGCTCAGATATTACATAGAGGGAAGAGATAAAAAGAAACTCCTGGAGATAAATAATAA
>CALARM010001072.1 GCA_937888925.1 uncultured Synergistia bacterium
ATCCGAATGTATCGGAAGAACTTGAAGAAATAGTAAAACAGGCCCTTTCACATGATGCAAAAGATCGTTTCCCCGGTGCCCGTGATATGAAAAAAGCTCTTGAAGACTATAAAATGTCCCGTACCTCTTCCCGGATAGAAGAAAAACCTGCCAGGAGAAAAGATGATTCAGAGAAACCTCCTCGGATAAAAGAAAAAACTTCAGACAAAGAGGACAGCGAATCCACTCTGACACTTATGAAGACTCCGACTGTATCTACAAAATCAGTTCCTGAAAAACCTTCTGCAGAAAAAGCTGAAGCTCATATAACTGCCCATCCTCAAAAAAAGAGGGGAAACTATTTGTTCGTTATATCTGTTATCGTAGCTCTAATAATTTTATCTGTAATAGTATCAGGACTCATGAGAAACGGAAAATTCTTTAACGACCAGGCAAAAAAAGCTTTTAAAAATAAAAATTATGAGAAGGCCAGAAACTGTTATAAGAGACTGTCACAGATAAACCCGGAACTTGGCAGTAAAGATCCCGAAACTCTGAAGAATCTGGTTTCTATGGCAGTATACGACCCGAACAATATGCTTGAGTATTGTAAGATTGCAGAACTCATGGTAGAACCAAATAGTGTAAAAGGTTTTATGGATCTGGGAAAAGTTGCAGAAAAAAAATTCCCCAAAGAAGCATCAGGTTATTATAAAAAAGTTTTAGGCATAGAGCCTTCAAACAAAAATGCATTTTCAAAACTATATAATATTTACCTGAAAAACAAGGATTACAATTCTATTAAAGATATACTTGATAAATTATCTATTCCAGATAAAGATAAAGCTTATATGGAAATCGGAGATAAACTTTCAAATGATAAAAAATATAAAGAAGCCAGCGAATGTTATAGAAAAGTAAAAGACCTTGCGAAAGGGGATAAAAAACTTAAAGCATACGAAAAGCTCAGTCAATGTTATATTAACATGAATGATTACGAAAAAGTAATGGAAACAAACGGAGCAATACTTGCAATAAAACCAAATGATATTCAGGCTCATATTGTTCTGGGGGAAGCCTATTATAACAACGAAGAATATGATAAAGCTCTTGAAAATCTGGAAAAATCAATAGAACTAAACCTATCGGAAGACGATAAAGACGAAATTACTAAATTGCTTAACAATTTGGGGATTTTTTATTTAAGTAAAAATAATTATAAGAATGCAGAAAAGGCCTTTAAAAAATCAAAAGAGCTGAAGCAAACGAATGCATCCAAAGACGGCCTTGCCAAAATTGCAAAACATTATCTGGAAGAGGGAAAAACTTTGTTGAATGAAAAACAATATAATGAGTCAATGGAAAAATTTAATAAAGTAATAGCTCTCTTAGGGGAAGATAATAAAATTTCAAGAGAAGCATTGGAAAATATAGAAAAACTTGATAGTATTCTTCATCCCCAAATAACGGTTCCGTACTATCCGCCCAATAATCGAGGAAACGGGTCCGGCAGTAGCAGCAACCCTCCACTACAGGGGAAACCGGCAGACAGCGATCTGGAAGGAAGGACAGCCGACTGACGAATAAATTCAGGAGAAATAAATTTAATTTATCAAGGAGGTTAATTTTATGTCATTAAAAATCTACTCTGTCACAGTTTTATTATGCCTTTTTTTTAGTGTTTCAATGGTTTTATCTCAGGAAAGTCTGGAAACTCTTAATAGAAAAGGTCTGAATGCCTATGATTCAGGTAACTACGAAGAAGCTATAGGTTATTTTGACAAAGCATTAACTATTTCACCGGGAGCAGTTCCTGTGTGGAACAATAAAGGACTTGCCTTATATAAACTTGGGAAATACAGTGATGCAATGGACTGTTTTGATAAAGCCATAAAACTGGACAAAAATTACGATAAGGCTATATATAATAAAGGCATGACATTCTATAATATGGAAAATTACGGAGAAGCTATAAAGACTTTTGAAATGGTTCTGAAAATTAATCCGAAACATAAAAATGCAAAAAATAAAATAGAAGAAGCCAGAAAAGCTATAGAAAAAAAAGATAAAAACTATAAAGAAGCAGAAACACTCTTCCAGAAGGGAAATGATTTATATCTTGCAGGGAAATACGAAGAGGCTATTAAATGTTTTGACGAAGTTCTGAAACGTAATTCTTCCTATGAACAGGCAAAACAAAAAAGAGAAGAAGCTATAAATGCTCTTTCAAAATCATCGGAAAAAAATACAGTTGACGAAACATGTAGCAGAGGAAATAGCTTTTATAAACTGGGAGAATATGATAAAGCCAGGGAATGGTTCGATAAATGTATAAACGAAAACCCTGACTGCAGTGCTGCCTGGTTTGGGAGAGGCCTCACTTCTTATTCCATTGATTTCAAGAACGAAGCATATCTCTATTGGGATAATGGATATCCTTATGAAGGGAAGCGATATCTGGATATAAGTATTAAGGCTTCTCCTGATCTGAAAGGTCTGGATATTAATCTTGAAAATGGCAATGGCTTTACACCCTTAAACCTTCTGGTTGCATTCAAAGATAATAAAAACCTGATAGAATTACTTATAGACAAAGGAGCAAATATTAATGCCAGAACATCTGCAGGCAATACTCCTCTGGCCGTTGCTATTATATGTAATAATAAAGAAATATCAGATATACTTATAGCCAGAGGATCTGACATAAATACAAAAAACAATAGCGGAGAGAATCTGTTACACTGTGCATTGAAACGCTCTAACAGTTATATTGGAATTGTAAAAACCCTTATAGAAAAGAAAATTGACATCAATGCTATAGATAATAAAGGGAAAACTCCTTTGCACTATGCTCTTGAACACAAGTTTGATAATGAAGCAAAATTACTTATAAACAAAGGGGCAATTCTTAACATTAAAGATAATAACAGCAAAACACCACTTTTTTATGCTTTACTTAATAATAACAAAGAATTGACAGAATTACTCATAGACAAAGGAGCAGATGTAAGGGTTACAGACAGTAATGGCAAAACACCATTGCATTGTGTGTCAAAAGATGTAATGAAAGGGATACCTGAATTACTTATAGCAAAAGGGGCAGATGTAAATGTAAAAGATAATGATGGTAAAACGCCTTTACAATATGCCCTGGACAATAGATTAAAAGAAATATCAATGTCACTTGTAGCAGGTGGTGCGGATATTAATGTTAAAGACGATAAGTATGGTGGAAATCCTTTACACTGGGCATCATATAAAAATATTATTCCTTTAATAGAAGTTCTTATAAATAAAGGGCTTACTGTTAATGATAGAGATAATAACGGGGCAACACCGCTTCAATGGGCTGCAGAGGAAAATATAACAGATACGGCAGCAATACTCATCTCTAAAGGAGCAGACGTAAACAGTAAAGATAATGATGGGTCAACACCACTCCATACTGCAGCTTACAATGATGCACCGGATGCAGTAACCTTACTTTTATCAAAAGGTGCAGATATTAATGCCAGAGATAAAAATGGTGAAACTCCTTTACATTATGCAGCCTATACAGAATATACGGATATAGCCGTGTTGCTTCTGTCAAAAGGTGCAGATGTAAATGCCAAAAATAACAGCGGTTTAACACCTCTCGGTATTGCACAAAGCTATCAGAAGGAAAAAATGGCTGAATTGATTGAAAAATACGCTTCAGAAAAGAATTAACAGGGAGGACAGACAAAATGTACAGCAGACATCTTCCGGCAATTATAGTATTTCTTTTTCTTACTGTCTCTGTTGCCTTATCACAGGATACAGTAGAAAGTCTCAATAAAGAAGGATTAAAATTATATGACAGCGGTAAATATGAAAAGGCTATCGAATATTTCGATCGTGCTTTAAATCTTTCCCCCGATGCTGCACCGGTATGGAATAATAAAGGTATGGCTCTCTTCAGGCTGGAAAAATATAATGATGCCATAAAATGTTTTGATGAAGCCCTGAAAGCTAACAATAAATATTATAAAGCTATGTATAACAAGGCTATGGCTCTTTATAATATGGAAAAATTCAGGGAATCTGTAGAATGTTTCAAGAAAGTTCTGGAACTCAATCCTGATAATAAAAATGCAAAAACCAGACTGGAAGATGCAAAAAAAGCTCTGGAAGGACAGGAAAAAAGAAAAAATCAGGCGGAAGAATTATTTAAAAAGGGAAATGAGCTATATCTTCAGGGAAAATATGTAGAAGCCATTGAATATTTCAACAAAGTTCTTGCCATTAATTCCTCCTATGAACAGGCAAGACTGAAAAAAGAAGAAGCTCAAAAAGCTCTCGGTAAGCTCGAAAAAGTAGAACCCTATGAAGCAATGTACAAAAAAGGAAACAGTCTGTATTCACAGGGAAAATATGAAGAAGCAGTCACATGTTATGATAAATCTATGGAAACTAAACCTGACTATATACCTGCCATGTTCAACAAAGCCCTTTCTCTGTATAACTATGGAATAACACAGAAATACAGAGAAGGAGAAGGTTATATTTATAAAATATTGAGAGATAATCCGACTCTGAAAGGTATAGATATAGAAATTAAGGATCTTGGAGGAAGAACCCCTCTGCTCTGGGCTGTATACCTAGATGATAAAGAACTGACGAAAGCACTTATTTCTGCCGGATGCGATATAAATGTGAAAACAAAAGAGAATCAGACACCTTTATCAGTGGCATGCGAAAGAAGCGGAAAGGAAATAATATCCCTTCTTTTATCAAAGCATGCTGATGTGAATGTAACAGATAAAGACGGATATACTCCTTTACTCTATCTTGCATCAAGAAATGAACCCGATGCATTAGATATGCTTCTATCAAAAGGGGCAGAGGTAAATTTGGAGGCACTGAACGGTAAAACCCCTTTAATTGTAGCACTATTTGCCTGTAATAAAGAAACAGTAACAAAACTTATGGCAAAAGGGGCAGAGGTAAATGTGAAAGATAAGGATGGAAATATACCGGTACATTTGATTTTCGGTGATTTTGATATAATGTCGGTGAGGGAAATAATATCAAAAACTACCGATGTGAATATCAAAAATAATGACGGGAAAAGCGCATTACATATAGCAGCCGAATATGGAAATAAGGCCATAGTGGAGCTTCTGCTGGATAAAGGTGCAGATATAAATATCAGAAATAACGAGGGAAAAAGCCCTTTATATATGGCTATATGCAGTAAATCAGAAGATATTATCAATCTACTCATATCAAAAGGAGCAATGGTAAATGATAAAAACGACAGCGGAGAGACGCCATTACATCTTGCTTCCTGCTATGGTTATAAAAGTATTGCAGATTTACTCATAATGAAAGGTGCCGATATAAATGCAAAGGATTGTGAAGGTAAAACTCCTTTACACAGAGCAGGATTTTACGGAAAAACTAATATAATAGAATTACTCCTGTCTAAAGGTGCTAACATAAATGTAAAAGATAATAACGGTTTTACACCACTTCATGATGCAGCCTTCGGAGGTTATAAAGATACAGTGGAATTATTACTGAAACAGGGAGCAGATGTAAATGCAAAAACTGACAGTGGTATTACTCCACTGGACATAACCATAAACAATGACAAACCTGAAGCGGCAGAAGTATTAAAGAAATATGGTGCGAAAGAATAGGGGGACGTTTATGAAAAAATTACTGTGTATATTAATGTTTTTTTTACTGACTTTTTCCATGACTCTATCTCAGGAAACAGTGGAAGAACTTAATAAAAAGGGACTTGAATTATATGATAAAGGTAAATATGAAGAAGCAATTACCTGTTTTGATAAAGCTTTAAAATTAAGCGAAGACTCCTATCAAATCTGGAATAATAAAGGACTTGCCTATTACAAGTTAAAGAAATATGAAGAGGCGATTAAATATTTTGAAAAGGCTCTATCAATCAATCCCGGTTATACAACAGCATGGTATAACAAAGGTTCTGCTCTTTTTATGATGAAGAATTACAACGGTGCAATTGTATGTTTCGATAAGGTTCTGTCATTGGATCCGAAACATTCTGGAGCTAAAACAAAGAAAGAGCAGGCACAGGCTGCCCTGGATACTCAGAAATCGGTAAAAAGCCTCATAGATAAAGGTATAGCTGCATATAACCAGGGAAAATATGAAGAGGCTCTCAGTTATTACGAGAAAGCTCTTATACTTGAACCCGGGAATGAAACAGCCACTGTTAAAAAAGGGGATGCACTGGCGAAAGAGGGAAAATATGATAAGGCAATCGAGTGTTATGATAAAGTTTTAGCAGTTAATCCCAAAAACATAGAAGCCCTTTACGGAAAAGGTAATGTTCTTTTTGCACAGGAAAAATATAAAGAAGCTATTGAATATTACAATAAAATCCTTGCCATAAAACCTGATAACAGTAATGCAAAATCTAAAAAAGCAGAGGCTGAAAAAAACCTTGCTGCCCTGGAAACACCATCGACAGAAAAGCTTTTGCAGCAGGGAGAAGATTTCTTCAATCAAAAAAATCTGGATGAAGCCATAAAATGTTATGATAAAGTTTTAGCAATAGAACCGAACAACTCAAAGGCTCTTCTTAAAAAAGGGATATCTCTTATTATTAAAGGCAACCCGGAAGAAGCCTATAAGTGTATAGACATGGTTACAGAAATCTCTCCTGACTCTGTTCTGGCATGGGATATTAAAGGAGATATACTGGCAAAAACCGGACAATATGATAAAGCTCTTGAATGTTATAATAAAGCAGGTGCCATAGATCCTGATTTTCCTAAAATTCAGATTAAAATACAGGACACACAGAAAGCTCTTTCCGGTCAGACAACTGTATCGCCGCCTTCCGAAAACTATAAGGAACTATATATGAAAGGAAGCGAATTATACTCACAGGGAAAATTCTCTGAAGCTCTTGAATTTTACAATAAAGCACTGGAGATAAATCCGGATTATGCTCCCGCTTTATTTGAAAAAGGACTTGTTCTGAATAATATGAAGAAAGGCAAGAGCAAAGAAGCAAAAGAATGTTTTTTAAGGGCTACACTAATAGACCCTCAGGCTAAAGAAATCAATCTTAATATAAAAGATAATCTTGGGAATACGCCATTACATCTATCTACTATATCAGACACTATGAATTCTATTAAAATTCTTACACTCAGAGGGGCAGATGTAAACATAAAGAACAATGAAGGTAATACTCCTTTACATATAGCGGCAAGATTTGGCAATGTAGATATAGCAAAAACTCTTGTTAAATCAGGGGCAGATGTAAACATAAAAAATAATATTGGTTTTACCCCTTTACATGTGGCATCTGCAAACGGTCATATAAAAATGGCTGAATTTCTAATTAAAAGCGGTTCAGATATAAATGGTAAAGACAAAAACGGAGAAACTCCTCTCAAGGTAGCAGGTACAGGAGAGATGAGAGAACTGCTCAAACAAAATGGGGCAAAAGAATAAATCATAACGCGTAACGGGTCTCATTAAATTTGTCCTATTATTTTCTTGCTGTTCCTAACATAAGTCCTTTATCAGGTGTATACTGGGGCCAGCAGCCACCTAAAGGCAGGCCGGCACCGCTGTGAATTCTGGAACCGTTACACCATATAGTATAATTATCTTTTTTAGCCGATATAATATAACCGTAACTGGGAGATTTATCCCTGTAAGGAAGGGGCCAGTAATGATATCTTTTTGCATTGCACTGAGGCAATTCTTTTAAAAAAGGGCCATTTTTACCACTTTTCAGCAAAGAATTAAGATCAGAAGGATACTGGTTATACTCTTTTGCATAATTTTCCGCTGCAACTGCAATATTGCTTATATTTGCCTCACATCCTGCCAGCATGCCATAATTTCTGGTGGATCTTATACTTACGATAAATGATGATCCAAAAAAGAGTATAGTAAATGTAACTATTACTGAAGCAAAGATTTCCGATGTTTTTATACCGTATAGTATCTTATAGAGGACATTTATGAAAACCAGAAAAAAGAGAAGAATTATGACCGATATAAAAAGTATATCTTTTTCCTGCATATAATTATAGATGAGTGGTATATTACTCATAAACAGCCACAGAACAGGCAATATAAATATTGCAATATAATAACCTTTAGGAGTCTCCCCCATGTTTTTTTTATCTGTAGAGAAATCACTGTTACTCATATTTATCACCTCTATATTATTACATAAACTGCCATGACCGGGTGGTAACAACGAAACATGAGAACTTATCTCCATTCACTCTTCACCCTTCACTACTCTCATATAAATAATCTTTAAGATATTTACCTGTATATGATCGTTCTTCTTTCATTATCTCTTCCGGCGTGCCTTTTGCGATAATTTCTCCTCCCCTGTCTCCTCCTTCCGGGCCGAGATCTATTATATAATCTGCATTCTTTATAACTTCCATATTATGTTCAATAAGTAAAACTGAATTCCCTTCTTCTATAAGTTTTTTCATAGAGACTAACAATTTTTCAATATCTGCCAGATGTAAGCCTGTTGTGGGTTCATCAAAGATATATAGAGAACCCTTTCCTCTGGATTTAAGAAGATGGAGGGCAAGTTTCAACCTCTGCGCTTCTCCTCCTGAAAGGGTATTTGCCGCCTGTCCTAATTGCAGATAACCGAGGCCTGTTTCCTGGAGGATTTTAAGCTTTTTTACAGGGGAACTATGAGACGAAAAAAACTCTATTCCTTCATCTACTGTAAGATGAAGGACATCTGAAATGTTTTTACCTTTATATTTTATATCCAGAATCCTTTTCTGGTAACGTTTACCGTTACATTCCTCACAGAGTACAAACATATCTGCCATAAACTGCATCTCTACTTCTATATAACCGTTTCCCTCGCATTTTTCACATCTTCCTCCTGAAACATTGAAAGAAAAATGTCCCGGTGTTAATCCTTTTATCCTTGCTCCTGGAAGTTTTGAGAAGATATTTCTGATATAATCAAAAGCCTTTATATAAGTTACAGGGTTTGACCGGGGAGTTTTACCTATGGAAGATTGATCTACCATAAGGACATCTTCTATATTATCTGCACCTTCAAGACTGTCATACCGTCCGCAGGGAAGAGAAAAATCTCCCTTAGCTCTTTTTATGGCAGGAAACAGAACATCTCCTATAAGGGTACTTTTACCTGAACCGGAAACACCTGTAACACAGACCAGGCTGTTCAGAGGTATGGTAAGATTTATGTTTTTCAGATTATGTTCCGATGCACCTGTCACTTTTATATATTTTTCAATTACATATGAAGAAAATAAATCATCTTTACCATAAAATGGTATATTTCTATTTCCCCTGAGATATTCTGCAGTCAGTGAACTATTTTCCTTAAGGAGTAATTCATCACACAGGCCGGCAAATACTACTTTACCTCCCAGTTTTCCCGGTCCGGGCCCCATATCCACTATATAATCGGCTGACTTTATTATCTGCGGATCATGTTCCACTACAACTACGGTATTCTTGAGATCTCTCAATTTTTTAAATATTCCTATCAGTCTGTCATTATCCCTTGAATGAAGACCTATACTGGGTTCATCCAGTACATAAAGGGTATTGGTAAGGCCTGAACCAAGACATGTAGCAATGGTAATCCTCTGATATTCACCGGCAGAAAGAGTTTTTGTAAGTCTGTCCAGCGTGAGGTAATCAAGACCTGTACTGACAAGATAGGAGAGTCTCTGCTGTATTTCTTTTAAGATAAGAAGAGCTACTGAGTAATCATATTCATTTAATTTCTCATGAAGAGAAGTAAAGAATGTTAAAGATTCTGAAACGGTCAGAGAGGAGACATCTCCTATATCTTTACCGTCTATTCTGACATACAGTGCTTCTTTTCTGAGTCTTTTACCTTTACAGACAGGACAGATTTTCACACCTCTGTATTTACTTAAAAAAACCCTTATGTGGAGTTTATATTTTTTTTCTTCCACCTTTTCAAAAAAACCTTCCACTCCGGGGAATTTGCCTTTCCCGTTCCATATTATGTCCTTCTGCCATGATGTCAACTCTCTGTATGGTATATCAGTGTTTACACCGTAATTTTCCAGTATTCCTTCATATCTTCTGAAGAATCTTCGTCCTTTTTCCGTAGTCCACGGGATGACTGCTCCCTCTCTAAGACTTTTACCTTCATCGGGAATAACGAGAGAAGTATCAAAAGTCAGAAGATTGCCGAAACCATGACACTCATGGCAGGCTCCGAAAGGGCTGTTAAAAGAGAATAACAGTGGTGACGGTTCAAGGAAATCTATGTCACAGTACGGACAATGAAGGAATTTACTGAATTTCAGGATTTCCCCGTCTTCTATAACTATTTCAACATAGCCTTTTCCTTCTTTCCAGGCAGTTTCCAGGGAATCTGCAAGTCTGCCTCTGTTTTTATTAGATATTTTCACTCTATCCAGCAGTATCATAGCACATTCCCCGAATTCTGTGACTTCATCAATTTTTACAGGCCCGCTGTCAGTCATCATCCTTATATAGCCTCTGGATTGCAAATAATTAAGATGTTCTTCCCGGGACATATGGTTGACCATGCTATAAGGGAAAGTTATAAGAATCTTTGTTCCTTCCGGTAAAAAGAACAATTCTTCAAGGATCTGTTCTACTGTTTCTTTTTCTATTTTTCTGTTGCACCATGGGCAATAAGTTTTACCGATTCTTGCAAATAGAAGGCGTAAATAATCATTTATTTCAGTAGCTGTACCAACAGTGGATCGCGAATTTCTCGGAGGCTCTGTCTGTTCTATTGCTATAGAGGGGGGAATGCCTGAAATAGAATCTATCTCAGGCTTATCCATTTTTTCCAGAAACTGTCTGGCATAAACAGAAAGGGATGAAATAAATCTCCTCTGACCTTCTGCAAATATTGTATCAAAAGCCAGGCTGGATTTACCTGAACCGCTTACGCCTGTTATGACAATAAATTTATTTCTCGGGAGATCTAAATTTATATTTTTTAGATTATTCTGTCTTGCACCCCGTAAAGATATATATTGTTCCACAGGTTTATTCTTCTAAAGCTTTATCCATATTTTCTTTGATTCTTTCTTTAAGTGCTTTTTTTCTCCGTAATTCTATTTTTTCTTCCATAGTTCTTGCCTTTGCCCTGTCTTTTTCTTCTATTAAAGCTTTTATTGCCGCCTGATCGAGCATAGTAGTATTTTCAGGTATATCAGGTACATCTGACAGATATTCCAGGGCTTTTTCATATTTCGGTAAAAGTTCTTTACTCGGAGGCGTATCGGCAAGTATACGTATTTCCTTTGTCATAAAATCTTCCCTGTCTTCATTTATCATCTATGTTCTATCTCCTTCTTTATCGTGACGCGTAACGCGTGACGCGTTACGCGTAATGCGTGATGCGTAATGCGTAATGCGTGATACGTGACCGAAGAATAATTACAAACTATAAACATTATAGATTAACTTTATTGTAAACTCAAGTTTTTATCAATATTTTTAGAGGATAATTTCTTTTTTTTACAAAAATTATCAGGTGATTTATAGTATAATAGAGTGAAAAGTGAAGAGTGAAAAGTGAAAAGTGAAGAGTGAAGAGTGATGAGTGATAGGTGATGGTAGCTAACATAAAAGCTGGTAGATGAACGATTACGTAAATTAATGGCTTAAGAATAGAAAGGCGGTTATTATTTATGATAAGAAATACGCTGGTAATCGTATCTTTAATGATGTTATTTTCCGTAAAAACCTGGAGTCAGGAAATTACAGGAGATAAGATAATAGGAAATCTCTATATGTCGGAAAGTTACGGAAAAATAAAAGATATGATAATAGACCTGGATTGTTTCGGTCCTGCCATAAAAAAGCAGGAAGCAAAGGATCTTATGGAATTATTTTTTACTGCAAAAGTCTTTTTTTATGCACCAAATAAGATAAGAACGGAAAAGACCATGGTAGATCCTCAGGCACAATCGGATCTTTCTGTACTCACCATAAGGGATGGAATAATAGAGACTGCCCATATTGGAAATCAAATGATCAGTAAAAAAGAAGATGATCACCATCATTCCCTCTTTCTTCCATTCGGCATTGATATTCAGCCACAGGATCAATACAGAAACTATACCCTTGTTTCGGCAGAACAAT
>CALARM010001073.1 GCA_937888925.1 uncultured Synergistia bacterium
CCACCTTTATCTTCTCCGGTTCCAGGAAAAGCCCTGCCGGACTCGGTTTTGAAATATTCTCTATTCTTCTGTTTACACCCATCATGGTTTCTGAATACCACAGAAATATATATGGTGCATCTTCTGTTATTATTCTCTGAAATTTTCGGTAAAGTTCTTTTCTTTTATTTATATCCATAGTAGTTCTGGCTTCCTGTAACAGAATATCTACTTCACTGTTCGAATAGGACATAAAATTCATACCATGTTTGACCTGATCACTGCCCCATTCAACGAAACAATCGGGATCGGGATTTTCTATCCAATCCAGAAGTATTCCTTCAAATTTACCGGGATTTGCTATTTCAGTAACAAGAACACTGAACTCTACAGGCCTTATTTTAACTTCCACTCCTGTTTCTTTAAGAAAATGCTGTATATAAATACATACTTTTTCCGAATTTTCACTGCCCTGGCCGTAATGAATGGTAAAAGAAAATTTTTTGCCATCTTTCATAAGAATTCCATCTTTTCCCGGTATCCATCCCTGCTGCTTAAAAATCGCCCGCGCCATGTCAGGATTATATTCATAACATTCCACATCGGCATCATATGCCCACGATGAAGACGGGATTGGCCCTGTTGCAACTTTACCGTAGCCCATAAGAACAGAAGATATAATTTTCTCTCTGTCAACAGCATAATTCAGAGCTTTTCTGATTTCTCTATTTACAAAAAGAGGATTGGTCAGATCAAAGCCAAGATAATAATAACTCAAATCATACCACCTGTAAATATTCAACTCACGAAACTGTGACATTCTCTCGTAGTCTTTCTGAGGAACTTCTCCCACATCAATCTGCCCTGTTTCAAGGGCAATAAGCCTTCCTTCCGTAGAAGGAATTATCCTGAACGCTACTTCTTCAAGAGAAGGTTTGCCTCTGAAAAATCTGTCATTTGCCGAAAGAATAACAAGTTCACCAACTTTCCATTCTTTAAACTTAAATGGCCCTGTCCCTACAGGTGAAGAATTAAAATCAGAAAGATTTATATCGTGAGTCTTCAGTATATGCTCGGGCACCATACCAAGGACAGACAGATTTGCCAGTAAAGGAGCAAAAGGTTTTGCCATAGTTATTTCCACTGTATATTCATCTATAACACGGGCTATTACAGGTTTATCGTCTACCATAAAGAGTCCTCTGTTATAGGTATTGGTCTTTTCAGAAAGTACTAGATCGAGGGTAAACTTTACATCTTTTGCAGTAAAAGCATATCCGTCATGCCATGTTACATTCTTTTTCAAATAAAAAATAATCTTTTTCCCATCTTTAGATATTTGCCAGCTATCAGCAAGATCAGGTACAGGATGAAGTTCTTCATCAAGCCTGACAAGGGAATTAAATATCCATTGATTGACCATCATAGAAGGTACTTCATGGGCCAGGACAGGATTCAAATAAACGGGGTCAGCCCTCAGAGAGAGGATAAGAACAGGTTTTTTCTCAGAGTTATTACAGGAAAGATTTAAAATAATAAGAAAAAGAAAAAATATGAGGAATAATATTTTTTTTAACATATAATACGTGACGCCTGACGCGTAAGGCGTGACTCGATAATAGTGTTACCATTAAGCATTACGCATTACGTCGCATAACTTTCCGTATCTTTAACACACCTGAAACCTACATTAAAATTAATATAGTCAGGTTTCTGGCTGTAAGAACGACATGTGCACCTGCAGGCTCCCATAAGATTACCCCAGGCACCTCCTCTTAAAGCTCTGTATTCGCCCAGTTCGGGCCCTCTGGGATTATCACAGGTCTTCCCTAGCTTACTGTAGTAATTTTCATCGTACCAATCTGCACACCATTCCCATACCTGTCCGGCCATATCCATGACACCGTAGGGACTGGCTCCGTCAGGGAAAGAACCTGCAGGAGTAGTACCTTTACCATCATATATATCAACACGTTTTTTCATTATTTCAGGGTCATTAAGATCGGGAGTATTACATTTATTTTTTTCCCATTTATTTCCCCATGGATATTTTCTCATATCATTACCTCTTGCTGCCTTCTCCCATTCTGCTTCACTGGGGAGTCTTTTACCTGCCCATTCTGCATAGGCAGCTGCTTCAAACCAGTTAACTGCAACAACAGGATGATTTTTGGTAGCTTTAGTAAAATATTTTTTCCATTCCCCTTTACCTTTATAACCGGATTCCTGAATAAACCTGTCAAACTCTGCATTTGTAACAGGATATTTATCAATATAATAACTGTTAAGGTTCACTTTATGAACAGGTTTTTCATTTTCCTCACCTGTATTGCTACCCATCCAGAAAGATCCTGAAGGTATTAAAACCATATTTTTGGGAGTATGAATTATTTCAGCAAAAGCCTGAAGCATATCCAGAGCATTCTGATATCTGTTTGTATGTTTCTTATCCAGAGCTGTCATTATAATAGTATCAATAGCTACAGATACTTCCGGTCTTTCTTCTCTTATAGAAGCAAATTTAAAAGGTGTCGGTTTTTTCCCGGTAAGGAGATGATGCATGGTAGCAGCGAGAGCATATAAATCCGTAGTTGCTGCCACATAACCTTTATAATACTCCGGAGGAAGGTAACTTGACGTAATAGCAGTTACTTTACCTTTCTCCTGTCCGAGAACCTTTCTTTTTAATCCTGCATTTAAAAGTACTATCTGCTCATCTGCTTCGCTTACCAGTATATTATCAGGTTCCAGATCTATATATAACACTTCAGGATCATGTTTGTGAAGATCGCCGAGAGATCCCAGTATCTGAGCAGCCCAGCCCATTACTTTCAGTTCAGGAAAACCCTTACCTTCTTTGTTTAAAAGTGACAGGAGACTCTCTCCTTCGAAATAGTCTGTCACAAGATAACAGCGGCCTTTACCGGCAAAAAACTCCCTGACTTTAAGAAGGTTGGGATGATCTATAGATGCCAGTAAACTGGCTTCCTTTTTAAATTTCATAGCAGCATCCCTGAGTTTTTCAGCAGAAGTTTCAGGTACAATTATTTCATGAATCATACATTGATCCTTCATTTGATTATCTTTACCTTTATAAAGAGCTTCCAGTTCATCAGACCGAAGGGTTCCAGTTACAACATATCTTTTACCTATTACAGTACCAGCTTTAAGACTACCGGCTTTTACAGTTTTAACCAAAGATATGCCACACTTAGAACATTTCACACTATCTGGCTTATTTTTCGTACTACATTTAGGACAAACTACCGGCATACATTCTCCTCCTACTAGCTTTTGCAAACATTCTTCATACAATTAT
>CALARM010001074.1 GCA_937888925.1 uncultured Synergistia bacterium
GTCCGGACTTACACAGATAGAGGTTAGCTCATCTTCATGAGCTTTAATATTACCTGCACATATACCTTCTGTAAGATTCCATATGTCGAAAGAGCCTTCTGTACTGCCGGGTGCAGTAAATGCCCACTGACAGTCATATGTTAAAAAAAGAGAAGTCACGTTTTTTACTTCCATTTCTGTCAGACATTCACCTGTACATATGTCCCACAGCCTGAACTGTTTTGCATCTCCCGAAAGAACGTGCCTGGAGTTACCTCCCATACTCATACAGACAACAGGATTTCTGTGACCTTCCAGTGTTTTAATACATTTTCCTGTTATCACATTCCAGATTTTTACTGTTCTGTCACTGCTGCATGAAACAGCAATCTGAGAGTCATTGCTTAAAGCGACTGAATTTACTTCTCCCTTATGACCTCTGAATGTTCTCAGACAGTATCCTTTCACAGGTTCCCAGAGTTTTAATGTTCCGTCACTGCTTCCTGTAAGAATAAATCTTTCATCACTGCTCATATAGACGGAAGTCACTTTACCTGTATGACCTTCAAGAACTTTTTTCAGAATCTCTATTATGCCGTTTGCCCATAGTATGGCCTTGCCGTCTTCATGGCCTGAAAGGATGGCCTTATTACTGGATGTGACAGACAGAACAGGGCTTTTTGTTCCTTTCTTTTCCCCCATTGGCGCCGCCGTTTGTTCCGATGTAAAATACCATTTCCTTACCAGGCCGTCGTGGCCTCCTGATAATGTATAGCCGTAATTTTTATTCATGGAAACCGTATTTACTCTTCCTTTATGGGCATCAATGGTACTTATGAGTTTAACATTTCTTACAGAGATTTTTTTGCTTTTGCTGTAAAGGCTCTGCCAGAGTTCCAGTGCTTCTTCTCCTTCTTCATATCCCGGAAGGTTCAGAGCTTTTCTTAACGGCTCAATAGCTTTCTGCCAGTTTCCCATGCTTATATATCTCTTTCCTTCTTCTGTTAAACGAATATATTCGGGTCTGTTTTTTACAAATATTCCTTTTATTTCTTCAAGTTTTCTTTTAAGCTTTTCCTGAGAAATACCTTTATAACCTGCATTTCCCAGTGTTTTTATAAGACTGTGAACATCTTCTTCATTCCATAAAGGCTCTCCCGTTCCGGTCAGTCTTTTTTTTATTTCATCTGGAGACGGTTGTTTTTCTTCTGAAAGTTTAAAACTATGCAACATATGGTTATTGGCAAATGAAGTCAGATGGAAGGATATATCATCGTCTGCCTCTATATCTCCCGGTTCTTCAAGTTCCCAGATTATTCTCCATATTTTTATCTTTCTTCCTTTATGAACTGTAAAAAGCATACCTCCGTCATGACTCAATGCCATCTCTGTAATTTGACCTTCCGGCGATGGTAATGTTTTAATACACAGGCCTGTAATACTGTCCCAGAAATATATATTGTTCTTTCCTGCCGAAATAATGACTTTACCGTCAAAGGACATTGAAAGAGCCAGAAGTTCATCGTCATAGCCTGTAATTGTATTAGCACATTTACCTGATTTAAGATTCCATAACTTTATTATTTTAGAATACCCCGACGTTAGAGCCCATTTGAAATCTCTGCTTATAAAAGCTATTTTGGGGCCATATTTTTCTTCTTTTACTGTTATATTAATTGTATTTCTGCATTTGCCTGTTAATACATCCCATATTTTTACGGACTGACCTTTTAAGCTTAAAGTAATCGCTCTTTCTCCGTCATCGCTCAGAGAAACAATCATATCATCGTCATGAGCAAATTCTCTTATATTATGGCCGCTTTCTAAATCCCATAATTTAGCGGTTTTATCGAAAAGAGTTCCGGAAGTAATAAGAAGTGTGCCATTAGAATCTGCGCCTATAGAATAAATTCCGTTTTTATGAGGAGAAAATTTTCTCAGTATTTTACCCATAGCAGAAGAGTCCCAGATTCTTATCTGCTTATCCTTATGGGAAGAGATTATCTTTTTATTGCATCCTGTCGAAATCAGTGAACCTGTCGAAAGTTCTGTCGCTTTTCTGGCAATCTCTTTTCCGCTTCCATATTCTTTTTCAATATCACTCATATACTTTACAGAAGCAAAACCTGAGTGCATTGTAATCATATTCAAGAAAATCGGGAAAGCTTCAATGTTATCGGAAAGGTTTTTCATCAGTATAGTTCCGTCTTC
>CALARM010001075.1 GCA_937888925.1 uncultured Synergistia bacterium
TCCTGACCGTCAACGGCAATAATGACATTATAACCATATTTTTTTAAAATACTTTCCAGCGCTTTTCTTATAACAGTATTGTCTTCTACTATTAATATGGTTGCTGATTCCATAAAGTTAACTCCAGTTTGTAAATCGTTATGCGTGACGCGTAACACGTAACGCGGGGATGCCCGGTATTTTTCCGAATTTTCAATATATTACTTATAATATTATAAACTTTAAATGATAAATTTTCAACTCATAATTTTTCGGAATATTAATAAAGGGTGAAGATTTTACTCATCACCCTTTGTATTTTAATATTTATAGAGATCTGAAGAACATAACTCTGTCCTGTTCTTATCGTCCCGTCACCTGTTAAACTTTTCCGCCTCCGCCTGTGCTGACACCGCCGCCGCCCGTACTACCTGTACTGATAGAAGGTGTACTGATAGAAGGTGTACTGATAGAAGGTGTACTCGGAATACTGGTATTCATGGTGGGAGTAGTATTTACACTGGCACTGGCAAATGTATTATCTGTAGCAGCAAAAGCCTGAGCCGTAGTAGTCGTATTCGGTGTCGTTGTATTTACGCTTGCTTCTGCTTTTGCCACATTCTGTCCCTGCTGGTTTTGATTGACTGCCTGGGCCTGAGCCTTTACCTGATTCTGCTGCCCGAACTGGTTCTGCTGGCCGAATTTATTCTGCCCGAACTGGTTCTGACCGAATTTGTTCTGGCCCATTCCTTTTCCTTTTTGAGCAGCGCCATTATCCAGTGTTGCCTGAGATTTGAACTGCTCTGCATCCACTCCGAGAGCCTGTGAGATTGGTCCCTGCGCTTCACCGAGATCATATTTTCCTTCTACCTTGGAATACATCATCTGAAGTGATCTTTTATTGCCTTTCACATTATTCTGAACATCGGGCTGCTGATTGTCTTTATTGCCATTGATAAAATTAGCCATTTGAAGCATCTGCTGTTTCATCTGTTCTATCTGGTTCTGGCCTTTTTCTCTGCCCTGCTGTGCACCTTTGGCCTGTCCCATACCCTGGGCGCCTTTTTGCTGTTGACCCTGGCGACCTTTCTGTGCTCCCTGGGCTTTCTTCTTCTGATTTGCCTGCTGTTTTTTCTTTGCTTCTTCCTTTTTCTTGGCATCCTGAGTTTTCTTGTCGTTTATTCCTTTATTATCCTGAACCCCTGCCTGAGCCGTTACTCCTGTCTGACCTGCCTGAGCCGATGCCACTGCACCACCTGCTCCTGCTGCTGCTACTGCACCACCGGGACCTGCCTGAGCCGATGCCACTGCGCCACCTGCCCCTGCTGCTGCCACTGCACCACCTGCCCCTGCTCCTGCTGCTGCCACTGCGCCCGTGCCAATAGATGGAGTTGATATAGATGGCATAGAAGGCATTGACATAGAAGGCATTGACATAGAAGGCATTGAAGGCATTGACATAGATGGCATTGACATAGACGGCATAGAAGGCATTGACATAGATGGGCCTCCACCACTGAATCCGCCGCCGAAGCTTCTGCCACCGAATCCGCCGCCAAATCCACCGCCGACAAAGCTTCCTCCGCCGAATCCACCGCCAATACTTGGCATTACAGGCATACCCATATTCATACCCATATTCATACCCATATTGGGTCTCATCATGTTATTCATAGCAGCTCCTGCCATAGCACCGAGTCCCATTGCTGCCCCTAACATACCGGCACCCATCATGCCTTTCCCCATACCCTGTTGCTGCCCGAGGCCGAGGAAATTACCCATATTCTGCATCATATTACCACGTACATCTGCTGGATTGGCACCCAGTTCTTCAAGTCTCTTCATTATGGCATTCTGATGGGCTCTGCATAAACCCTGCTGCTGCTGGAGATTTCCCATAGCATTCTGTATATTGCCCATTCTTTCCTGGCCGACTTTAAGCTGACCTTTGAACATTTCGGCAAGCTTATTTTCCATCATTTTTTTCATATTCATCATGTTTTTCTGCTGACCCATCATCTGGCCTTTTTGAGTCATACTTTTACCCATATTCTGCATCTGCTTTGCCACATTCTGTAAAAGCTTGGCCACCATTTTTAGCATCTTTGCAACGACTTTCAGAGCAGCAGATAAGGCAGGACCAACATAAGGAACTCCTGCTACTGCTGCGGCAGCAGCTTCAACACCTGTAGCGGCAGCATTTACACCTGTAGCAGCAGTATTAAGGGCTGTACCTATGTTGTTTAATGTCTGGCCTATACCGTTGAAGAGTTTTTCTTTTATGCCGAACATCTGTTCCTTCATGCCGAACATCTGACCCATTTTCGTATGTTGCATAAGGTTTTTAGTAAACATCTGGTTCATGTTCATCTGCATTCTGCCGTCTGTAAAGCATGTCTGGAGCCCCACTCCAATCTGTTGCTGGAAACCTCCCACGCGGCCCAGAGCCGATGTGAGAGGATCTATCTGGGTCATAGAGCCATATTCCATATTACCCATACCTGCCATTACCTGAACAGGTGCCTGATAGGCAGCATTGGCCATACTTCCCCCCTGCCCCATTTGCCCTCCCATCATAGAGAAAGCTCCCATGTTCTTGGGCATAAGGCCAAGCATACCCTTACCGCCACCCATAGCATCTTTTGCATATTGATTGCCCATAAAGGTATCCTGCCCGGCATGACCCTGCTTCCTTCCGTCATTGAGCTTCTGGTTTGTTTCCTTATGGGCAGATTCCATTTTGGGAATATGAGGCTTTACTTTTCTTTTTGCTCTCCTGTTCCTCACTGATTTTGCTTTCTTTATACCTTTTTTAAAACTGGCATCGCTCTGCGTAAAACCTGCATCCAGTTGACCGCCTATATTGCCTATTCCTCCCATACTATCCATATACCTGACCACCTTTCTTTAAAATTTATTATATAATAATTTTTATTTTTTGACTCCATATGTAATCTTCAAATTACGTATTACGATAATTTATTTTCCCGGGCCTCCTTTCGCAAAAAGACTCAGAGGATTAACACATGATAATTCTGTGAAAACACTGAAAGCATTATCCAGGGTATATAAAGTATTTATTCCATTGTTAATCATAACAGCCAGATGCAGTAAATCCCTTCCGCCTGCATTGGGATATTTTTCCGATAACTCTCTGGACATAAAAACATCTTCTGCTGTTATATTTAATACTTCAGATATTATACAACTGATAGAATCAAATACTTCAAGGCTCTTTTTAAGACCTACTGTTTTCTTCAAACTGTAGAGGAGTTCCTGAAGTACAAGAGCGTCTGTTACCCCTTCCATATCTTCGTTTATTACCGATTGAAGCACTCTGAGACAGGCATTTTTACAGCTATTATTTTCACTTACGGAATATAAAGGTATGTCCGTATTTATAAAGATTCGTTCTTTAATAAGATTTCCTCCTCTACATCTTCTTTCAGGTCTGACCAGTTCGCTATTGGTACACTTATTTCTTTTAATTTCTCTAAAGCATGAAGTTTTCTTGATATTGATGCCCATTTGTACTGTTTATCTATAGCCTCTCTGATAAGCTCCGCTATAGATTTATGTGTCTCTTTTGCTTTCTGTCTTAAAAGGGCAAAGCGCTCTCCGTCTATACGTATCTCCAGGCGCCTGGAATATTTGTCGTTCATGTTAATCCTCCATTTTTTTGTCCGTAATACGGATTACGTAACTATGATACTATAAAATAAAAAAAATGTCAAATTTATAAGATCGTGTCACTATAGTGTATTTCATAATAATTTTTATCTCCTCTAAAAATCTTTTTTTTGAAGATTTTTTCTGCTATAATAGTATATATATGACATGTTTATATAAGAATCAAAATAATACTCCCATAGGAGACTGGGATAATATATACCGTGAGTTAAAGGGTTACCCTCCCTGGGAATCCGGTGAAGAAGAGAATATATTAAAAACTTTGATAGATGGAGATTTTATAAAAAAGGGCACAACTCTGGATACAGGGTGTGGTCTGGGCACAGATCTTATATATCTTCAGAGTAGAGGTTTTAAAGTAACAGGAATAGATATAAGTACTTCTGCCCTTGAAAAAGCAAAGATAAGAAAAGAAGATATTAATTTATGTGCCGGAAATGTTCTCTCCCTTCCTTTTCGTAATGAAATTTTTGATTTTATAAATGACAGAGGATGTTTTCATCATATTGAAAAGCATTTAAGAGAAATTTATACTCAGGAAGTCTTCAGGGTCCTGAAAAAGGGAGGCATTTTACTGCTGCGATTTTTCAGTGAACATTATTATAAGTCAGGCGGAAGCGGACAGCCGCTTTACAGGAAAGACATAAAGGATATTTTTGATAATTTTTTTTCTTCAGGTGAGATTAATGATTATGTGGGAAGAGGGAATAAATGGCCTGTAGAGATGTCCTGGTGTCTTATGAAAAAAAGAAAATTTATATGAGAACCGTGAAGGGTGAAGAGCTAAAAGAAGATAAGTTCTAATTCTTCATTGTAAGCACCCGATCATGGTTATT
The DNA here is from genome assembly GCA_937888925.1 of uncultured Synergistia bacterium. The sequence continues at coordinate 4,506 of CALARM010001075.1, forward strand.
AGAAGAATCTTTTTATATTTTATGATTATATGGAGAAAATAAAGTGAAAATTGTAAGAATTAATGAGGAAGGTCAGA